>JBAUUM010000987.1:0-4654 GCA_049582705.1 Actinocatenispora sp. | reverse complement strand
GGAGCCGGCCGATGCCGCCGCGATCGACGCCGACCCGATGCGCTGCCTGGACGGCGACACCAGCACCCGGATGGTCGCCGAGGTGGACGCCGCGCGCCGGGAGGCCGACACGCTGGGCGGCATCGTCGAGGTACTCGCCTACGGCCTGCCGCCGGGGCTGGGCAGCCACGTGCAGTGGGACCGTCGCCTCGACGCCCGGCTGGCCGCCGCGTTGATGTCCATCCAGGCGATCAAGGGCGTGGAGCTGGGCGACGGGTTCACCCAGGCGCGCAGCCGAGGCTCGGTCGCGCACGACGAGATCGAACTGGCTCCGGGTGGGTCGGGGGCGAACGGGCAGGTCCGGGTACGCCGGCGCACCGGCCGTGCCGGCGGCGTGGAGGGCGGCATGTCGATCGGCGAGCCGCTGCGGGTGAGGGCGGCGATGAAGCCCATCTCGTCGCTCAACCGGGCACTGGCCACGGTGGACGTGACCACCGGCGAGGCCGCGACCGCGATCAACCAACGCTCCGACGTGTGCGCCGTGCCGGCCGGCGCGGTCGTCGCCGAGGCCATGGTGGCGCTGGTACTGGCGGACGCCGCGATCGAGAAGTTCGGCGGGGACTCGGTGGCCGAACTGCGCCGCAACGCGGCGGCGTACCGGGAGGAGCTGGTGATCTCGTGAGCGAGTCGATGGAGGCTGCGCCGACCCGGCCGGGAGAGTCGGGACCGGTGTGCGTCCTGGTCGGCCCCCCGGGGGCGGGCAAGAGCACGGTCGGTGCCCGGATCGCGGCGCGGTTGCGGGTGCCGTTCGTGGACACCGACGCGATGATCGAGAATGCCGCGGGCAAGCCCATCCCGGACATCTTCATCGACGACGGCGAGGAACACTTCCGCGCGATGGAGCGCGAGGCCGTGGCGGTGGCGCTGCGCGACGAGCGGGGCGTGGTCGCCCTGGGCGGCGGCGCCGTGCTCGCCGACCCTACCCGCGAGGCTCTGATGGGGCAGCTCGTGGTGTTCCTGTCGGTGGAGCTGGCGGCGGCGGCGAAGCGGGTGGGCCTGGGCGTGGGCCGGCCGCTGCTGGCCGTCAACCCGCGCGCCACCATGCGGCACATGCTGGACAAGCGCCGTCCGTACTACGAGGAGGTGGCCGACGTGGTGGTACCCACGGACGGCGTCGACGTCGAGCAGGTCACCGAGACGGTGCTGGCCGCCCTGTCCGATCCGGAGGTGCGGGCATGACGGGCACCGCGGAGCCGACCAGGATCGCGGTCGGTGGTGCCGCGCCGTACGAGGTGCAGGTCGGCACGGGCGTGCTGGACCGGCTGCCCGGGCTGCTGGAGGGCGCGCAGCAGGTGGCCGTGGTGCACACGGCTCCGCTCACCGCGCACGCCGAGTCCGTCGCCCGGCTGCTGGAGGCGTCCGGCATGCGACCGCTGCTGCTGGCCGTGCCGGACGCGGAGAAGGGCAAGACCATCGCGGTCGCCGAGCACTGCTGGGACGAGCTGGGCCGGGCCGGGTTCACCCGCACGGACGCCGTCGTCGGTGTCGGCGGCGGCGCGGTGACCGACCTGGCCGGGTTCGTCGCGGCGTGCTGGCTGCGTGGTGTCCGCGTGGTCCAGGCGCCGACCAGCCTGCTGGCCATGGTGGACGCGGCGATCGGCGGCAAGACCGGGGTCAACACGAGGGCCGGTAAGAACCTGGTCGGCGCGTTCCATCCGCCGGCCGGGGTGCTGTGCGACCTGGACGTGCTGGCCACGCTGGGCCGGGAGGAACTGATCGGCGGGCTGGCCGAGGTGATCAAGTGTGGGTTCATCGCCGACCCGCGGATCCTGTCACTGGTCGAGGCGGACCCGGCGGCGGTCACCGACCCGGGTGGCCCGGTGATCCGGGAGCTGGTGGAACGCTCGATCCAGGTCAAGGCCGACGTGGTCACCGAGGACCTGCGGGAGTCCGGTCAGCGGATGATCCTCAACTACGGGCACACCCTCGGCCACGCCATCGAGCGGCACGAGTCGTACCGCTGGCGGCACGGTCACGCCATCTCGGTGGGCCTGGTGTACGCGGCGTGCCTGGCCCGCCGGCTGGACATGATCGACGAGGCCACCGCCCAGCGGCACGCGGACGTGCTGGCGTCGGTGGGTCTGCCCACCGGGTACCGCTCGGACGCCTTCGACGAGCTGCTGCCCGCCATGTACCTGGACAAGAAGACGCGCGGCAGCACGCTGCGGTTCGTCCTGCTCGACGGGGTGGCCAGCCCGATCGTCCGGTCCGACGTGGAGGTGGCCACGCTGCGGGCGGCGTACCTGGACGCGTTCGTGCCCTCGTCGGGGGCGGTGTCGTCGTGACCGCAGCCGAGCGGGACCGGTCGGCCGGCCAGGACCGGTCGGAGGGCCAGGACCGGTCGGAGGGGCAGGACCGGTCGGGGGGACCGGCGGCCCGGCGGGTCGAGGTGCTCAACGGCCCGAACCTGGGCCGGTTGGGTGTCCGGGAGCCCGGCGTGTACGGCACGGTGAGCTACGCCGACCTGGTCACCCGGTGCGAGCGGGCCGGTGACGAGCTGGGTCTGACGGTCCGGGTACGACAGACCGACGCGGAGCACGAGATGCTGGCGTGGCTGCACGAGGCCGCGGACACGGGCGCCGCGGTGCTGCTGAACCCGGCGGCGTGGACGCACTACTCGGTGGCGGTGCGCGACGCCTGCGCGATGCTCACCGGTCCGCTCGTCGAGGTGCACCTGTCCAACGTGCACGCCCGGGAGGAGTTCCGACACCGGTCGCTGATCTCCCCGATCGCCACCGGGGTGATCTGCGGTCTGGGCGTGGAGGGGTACCGGATGGCCCTCACGTACCTCGCAGGCCGGCTCAGCGCCACAGAGACGGCCTGACGGGCGTCGGGCCTGGACGGACAGGTCGGATCACCGAGAGGCGCTCACCGGCTCTGCTGGGCGGTGGCGGCGGCCAACCAGCCGGGCAGCCGGTCGAGGCAGTCCCGCCAGCCCCGGCTCTGCGCGTCCCGGTCCTCCTCGTCGACGAACTGGTCGTGCTCGACGGTCAGTTCGGTCCCGTCGGGGTCGCCGTCCAGCGACACGGTGACCCGGGTGGGGTTGTCGCCGCCCGCCCAGCACCAGGTGAACACCAGCCTCTCGGGCTCGGACACCTCCAGGTACTCGCCGCTCACCGCGCTGGTCATGCTGCGGGCCACGGCGCTGGCGATCTCGAACCGCCCGCCCACCGTCGGCTCGGTCTGCACCCGCGGCGCCAGCCGCGCCGGCCAGAACCAGGCGGTGAGCGCGTTCGGATCGGTGAAGGCCCGCCAGACGACCTCCGGTGGTGCCGGCACGGTGCGGGTGATGCAGACGGGTGGCACCGGCCCACCGGACTCGTCGGGGGCACCCTCGGCCTGTGTCATGCGTCCTCCTCACGGCTCCGCCGCACGAGATCATCCCCCGCTGGGGCCGGTACGGTCGAGCCGAGGTCGGTCACCGGTCGGTAGACTTCCCGTCGTTTGCTACCGACCACACTCCTGACGACCGGTGGCGCCGGAGGTCCGGCGCTTGAGACGAAAGAGACACACAAGCGTATGGCAAGCACGAATGACCTGAAAAACGGCCTGGTGCTCAACCTGGACGGCCAGCTCTGGACCGTGGTGGAGTTCCAGCATGTCAAGCCCGGCAAGGGCGGCGCCTTCGTGCGGACCACGCTGAAGAACGTGCTGTCGGGCAAGGTGGTCGACAAGACCTTCAACGCCGGCGTCAAGGTCGAGACCGCGACCGTGGACAAGCGCACCATGCAGTACCTGTACGCGGACGGTGAGGACTTCGTCTTCATGGACTCCGAGACGTTCGACCAGATGCCGATCTCCTCGGCCACGGTCGGCGACGCCGCGAAGTACCTGCTGGAGAACGCCGAGGCCACGGTCGGTATCCACGAGGGCACCCCGCTGTACATCGAGCTGCCGACCAGCATCGAGGTCGAGATCACCTACACCGAGCCGGGCCTGCAGGGCGACCGGTCCACCGGTGGGACCAAGCCGGCGACCGTGCAGACCGGTGCGTCCGTCCAGGTCCCGCTGTTCGTCAACACCGGTGACCGGATCAAGGTGGACACCCGCGACGGCCGCTACCTCGGCCGGGCCTGAGCGTGCCGACGGTGACCGAGCCGCACCGCGCCCCGTCGACGGGGATGTCGACCCGCACCAAGGCCCGCAAGCGGGCGGTGGACGTGCTCTACGAGGCCGACATGCGCGGCGAGGACGCGGTGACCGTGCTGCGGCGGCGCGTCGAGTGGGCCGAACCGCCGGTCCGTGACTACACGGTGGCCCTCGTGGAGGGCTACCAGGAGAACGCCGAGGAGATCGACCACCTGCTGTCGACCTACTCGGAGGGATGGTCGCTGTCCCGGATGCCGGCGGTGGACCGCAACCTGCTGCGGGTCGCGGTGTACGAGCTGTGCCACCGGCCGGAGATCGACGACGCGGTGGCGATCAGTGAGGCGGTCGAGTTGGCGACCGCGCTGTCGACGGGCGAGTCGCCCCGGTTCGTCAACGGGCTGCTCGGCCGGATCGCCGAGATCGTCCACCCGGCTTCCTGACCCGCCGTTCCGGACGCAGTCGACGGCAGGCCGCCGTGGTGGCCTGCCGTCGCACCGCCCCGGCGGCACGGCGGCAGGCCGCGGGG
>JBAUUM010000986.1:0-9824 GCA_049582705.1 Actinocatenispora sp. | reverse complement strand
GACCCAGATCGCCCGCGGTATGTCGCCGGCCCGCGCGTCGCGACCGGTGCCGAGCACCGGCCGGTCCTCCACCCGGCCCGCGTACTGGTTGCGGCCGCCCACGCGGATGTCGAGCGCGCCCGCCATCGCCGCCTCGCACTGGCCGGCGTTGGGGCTCGGGTGTTTGCCGCCGTCGCGCAGCCAGGTTCGCAGGGCCCGGCGACGGCTGCCGCCCACCATGCCGGCCGTCGCCACGGTCAGCACCGCGGTCAGCCGGGACGGGGCGATGTTGAGCAGGTCGTCGAGCCGCGCGGCGGACCACCCGAACCGGCGGTAACGCTCGGAACGGTGCCCCACCATCGCGTCCAGCGTGTTCACCGCGCGGTAACCGACGAGGCCGGGCAGACCCGCCAACGCACCCCAGCACAGTGGCGCGACGACCGCGTCGGACGTGTTCTCGGCCAGCGACTCGACCGTGGCGCGCACCAGGCCGGCCCGGTCCAGTGCCTCCGGGTCGCGACCGCACAGGTGTGGCAGCCGGGCACGCGCGGCGGCAAGGTCGTCCCTGACCAGCGCACCGCTCATGGCGAGCCCTTCGGTGCGCAACGACCTGCTGCCCAGCACCGTCCAGGTGACCGCGCCCATCGCCACGGCCCGGGCCAGCGGTCGGCGGCGGGTGGCCACGGTGGCCAACGTCGCCGCGGCTGTGGGCACGCCGACGGCCAGTGCCGCGAACCGTGCCCCGGCGCGCCGCTGCGGCCGGTACAGCGAGCGTTCCAGACGTGCGGCCGCGGCGCCGAACGCCGCGACCGGGTGGGCACGACGCGGATCGCCCCACACGGTGTCCAGGGCGGCACCGAGCACCAGACCGGCCGCATTGGCCGCCGCCATGCGCCACACCATCCGGTCACCGGTTCGCCGCACCATGCTGGTCTCCTTCGCTCGGACGGGGTCTGGCCGCGCGCGGACGCGGGATCGCACGCGAAGCCTATTGCGTCGCCGGGTCCTCGCCCGTGCCGGAGATCACGCCGCCTCGGGCAGGGCAGCGGGCGCGCCGGCCGGCTCGGGTCGATCGTCAGGAGCCGTGGCACCGGCCGTTTCGAGGTGACGGCTGTCCCCCTCGTCCGCCCCCGCGGCGGCCAGCGCGGCCGCGCCGAGCTGGGCCGCGTCACACTCGATCGACTCCACCAGCTCGAGGTCCGGGTCGTCCGGAATCTCGAAGCGGCCCGAGGAGTGGGCGGACCGGACGAAGGTCGCCGTGCCACGGGTCAGGTCCGGCCCGACCGCCGACGCCTCCAACTCGTACGACCAGCGGCGGGTGCCGTCAGCGGCCGTGTACGACTGGGCGGAGAGCGACCCGGTGACCATGACCGGGTCTCCCCGGCGCAGGGAATCGGCCACGTTCTCGGCGAGCCGTCGCCAGCACGCCACCTTGAGGAACAGCGTGTTGCCGTCCACCCAGCGGCCCAGATCCCGGTTGAAGGTGCGTGCGGTGGAGGCTATCCGGAAGTTGGCCACCGCCACCCCGGCCTTGCGGGTGTGGTTGAGCACCGGCGTGGTGACCATGGTGCCGACGAGGGTCAGTCGCGTCTCGAACACAGCGGCTCCGAACTGTTGGGCGACACGTCGTCGCGGACGGGTGACGAGCTGGTACGGCAACCGTGCCCGGACCGACGTCCCGCGACCAGGCGACCGGCACGGGCTGTGGACAACGCGGCGCCGAGCCTGTGGACGACCCGACGACGGCGTGGTTCTCGTGGTAGACAGCGGCAGCAGCCCGCGCACGCCGAGCACCTCGGAGTAGCGTCCAGGCACGAGCTTCGCCGACCTGACCGGCGCACCCCGAGGACGACGCGTGACCGACCCGAAGCACCGCACGCAGTCCCCACCCGACACGAACACGAGCACCCGGCCCGGCACGAGCGCGAACACGAGCACCGGCACCGGCACCGGCACCGTCACCGTCCACGACGTCGCCCGGATGGCCGGCGTGTCCCGCCAGACCGTGTCGAACGTGCTCAACGCGCCCGACCGGGTCAGCCCCGGCACCCGGGACCGGGTCCGGGAGGCGATCGGGACGCTCGGCTACCAGCCGAACCGCGTGGCCCAGGCGCTGCGGGCCCACGCGTCGCGGCACATCGGGTACCGGATCCGCCCTAACCGGACCGACGCGCTCTCCGCGATCCTCGACCGCTTCCTGCACGCGTTCGCCGAGTCGGCCGGGGAACTGGACCACCATCTGCTGCTGTTCGCCGCGGACGACGACGGCGAGGTCGCCGCCTGCTCGCGGCTCTTCCACGGCGGAGCGGTGGACGGCTTCGTCCTGCTCGACCTCGGGTACCGGGATCCGCGTCCCGCGGCGATGGCGACACTCGGCGCACCGTTCGCGTCGTTCGGGCGTACCGACGACGACCATCCGTGGGTGGACGTCGACAACGCCGCCGGCACCGACCGGGCCACCGAGCACCTGATCGCCGCGGGGCACCGCAGGATCGGTTTCCTCGGCGTACCGGCGGGTGACCGGATCGGCGACGACCGGACATCGGGGTGGTACCGGGCGATGCGCGGGCACGGCCTGGACACCACCGGGCTGCACCGGCGGGCGACCGACGGGATCGACAGCGGGGTACGGGAGACTCTCGCCCTGCTCGACGCGGCGGACCGACCGACGGCCGTGGTGGCCGGCAGCGACCTGTTCGCGGTCGGTGCCCTGCGGGCCGCGCAGCAGCGGGACCTGACGCCAGGCGACGACCTCGCCGTCACCGGCTTCGACGACACGCCGACCGCCGCCGTCCTCGGCCTGACCAGCGTCCGGCAGCCGATCGAGGAGGTGGCGCGGGCGATGACGTCGGTGCTGCTGCCCCGGCTGCGCAGCGCCGGGGCGGGGCACGCCCCGCCGACGGACCCTGCGGGTGGTCGGCTACTGGAACCGGAGCTCGTCGTCCGGCGGTCCAGCACCGTCCCGCGCTGACTCCGGCGCGAGACGCACCATGCGGTCGGCGCGGTGCCGGGTGGCCGCGACGAGGTCGGCGTTGCGCTGGTCGCTGCCGTCCGCCCAGGTGCGTGCGACCTCGGGCGAGCGCCCGTACCGACGATGCCGGGCGATCAGCCGTTCCCGCCGTACCGGCTCGGGCAGGTCCAGGTACCAGACCTCGTCGATCAGGTCGGCCGTGCCCGCCCACGGCCCGTCGGAGAGCAGGTAGTTGCCCTCGGTCACGACGAGGCTGACCTCGGCGGGGACCCGGATCGCCCCGGCGATCGGTTCCTCCAGGTCGCGGCGGAAGCTCGGCGCGTACACGTCCTCGTCGGTCGACTGGTGCAGCCGGCGGAGCAGCGAACGGTAACCGGACGCGTCGAACGTGTCGCGCGCGCCCTTGCGGTCCGCGCGGCCCAGCCGGCGCAGTTCGACCTGGGCGAGGTGGAAACCGTCCATCGGCACGAGGACGGCGCGCGCGCCGAGGCCCACGGTGACCTGTTCGGCCAGCGTGGACTTGCCGGCGCCGGGCGGACCGGTGATGCCCAGGATCCGCCGGCCGCCGGGCACCGCCAACTCGGCGGCGTGGGCCAGCAGCGACGTCAGATCGTCCACTGAGGACACCTGGTGGTCAGAATATCTCCCACCCGGCGCCCCTGCGTACCAGCAGGGCCGGACTGAGCAGGTTCTCCTGGCCGGCGAAGAAGATGCGCTCACAGGCCCGGTGCACCTTGGCCAGCCCGGCCTCCGAGTCGCTGCCCGTGACGAACATGACGTCGCGGGCGGGGGCACCGACCACGATCTCACCCTCGACCTGGCCGGCGAGACTGTCCCAGACCTCGTCCGAGGTGAGCAGCGCCGCCTCGAGCCCGTCGAAGGACAGCGTGAAGACGGGTGGGAGGCCGTGCACCTCGACCTGGTCGAGCCGGTCCTCCAGGTTGTCGGACGCGTGGCGGCGCAACGACCGCGGGCGCATGTCGATCTCGGCAAGGTCGCCCATGGTCACGAACTGCTCGCCGTACGGCGGGCCGACCGTGTACTGCACGACGAGGTCCGCGTACCAGTCCTCCTGCACCGGCGCATCGGGTCCGGCGGCCGGGAACTCGGCGGCAGCATCGCGGGACATGGGCATGGGAAGGATTGCTGACGGAGTCACCTGCACGTGGGCAAGGTACTGCGTCCGGCCAAGCGGCGCTCGCCGTACCCCGCACCGCGCCGTCGGATCATCCGTCGGTTCGCGCCGGACCGGCGGCGTCGAGCCGCTTCTCCAGCCAGTGCGTCGCCGAGGGATTCTCGTTGTACGGGGGGATCTCCCGGTACCCGTGTCGCCGGTAGAGCCGCAGCGCGGTGTGCAGCGGTGGCACGGCGGTGTCGAGCCGTACCGTCGGGCAGCCCTGTTCGGTGGCGATCCGCTCGGCGAGGGCCAGGATCTCGGCGCCGAGCCCGGCACCGCGCGCCTCGGGACGCACGTACATCCGCTTGACCTCGGCGACCCCGGGCGCGATCACCCGAACAGCCACGCAGCCGACCGGGGTGCCGTCGTCGGCGCAGGCCACGGTCATGGTGCCGGTGCGGGCCTCGGCGGCCAGGTCGGCGCGGCCGGCGTCGAAGTCGCCCATCAGCAGCGCGAGTTCCGCGACGTACTCGCGGAGCAGTTCGGTTGCCGGCTCGTACGCGGCCGGCCCGGCGAGAGTCTTCATCGTACGACGTACGGTACGTTGTACCGCATGCCCGCGCAACGGCTCACCGACGAGCAGATCACGACCGCCGCGCTGGCGCTGGTCGACTCCGTCGGGCCGGGCGCGCTGACCATGCGGGCCCTCGCCGAGCGCCTCGGCGTCGGCACCATGACCCTCTACGGCTACTACCGGTCCCGCGACGAGCTGCTCGACGCGGTCGTCGACGCCGCGACCGCCGGCGTCGCGGACCCGCAGTCGACCCGCTGGACCGATCCACGCAACGGCCTGACCACGCTCTTCGGTGCGCTGCACGAGGTACTGACCCAACACCCCGGACTGCACCGGATGCGCCGGTCGCGCCCGTTCCTGAGCCCCGGGGTACTGCGCCTCACCGACCGGGCGATCGGACTGCTGACCGAGGCGGGTCTGGACGGCGACGACGCGGTGCGGGCATACCGGACTCTCTACCTGTACACGCTCGGCTGCGCCACATACGCGCGGCAGGAGTCCGTCGACACGCGTCGATCCCTGAACTCCCTGCCCGATGGTGATTTCCATCACCTCAGACGGGTGGCTCCGGCGATGATCGCCTCCGCAGGCAGCGGCAGGGAGTTCGAATACGGATTGGGAGCACTCCTCGCGGCCCTGACACCGATGCGCGGTTAAGGGTCTGGCGTCCAGGTTCAGACTCCGGGAAGATGAGCGGAGTCGCGCCCACGGTAGCCTTCAGCCGCGAGCTGATCCCTCGGCAAGTGACGCGCGCCCGTAGCTCAGTGGATAGAGCAGCTGCCTTCTAAGCAGACGGTCGTAGGTTCGAGTCCTACCGGGCGCACCACCCTGCCCTCAGCAGGCGTTTTCCCTGATGAACGGCCCTCTGCCGAGACTGCGGAGGGCGTTCCGTCCACCGCGGGTGACCCGGACCGCCCCTCGATCACGGTTCGTCGGGGGCACGCGGAGGGCACGCCGGGAGCCGGGTATCGAATCGACATCGGTCCATGCCGGTCAGGTCATGCCGGTCAGGTCCACGCTGGTTTCCTGGCCGACTCGACTCTCCCGACGGAGCCGCCGCCCTGACCGGGCGGCGTCACACCACCGGAGTAGGCCATTGGTGCCCAAGGTCGGGACGATCGTACTGGTGCCGGTGGGGGCCAGCCCCCATACGCTCGACCAGGGCGGCCCGACCTGACCCAGGCCCAGCTGGGGGGCGGGGCTCGTGGAGGGTCGGGCCGCCATCCACAGGTACAGCACCCGTGGGCACTGACTCGCATCCCCGGGAATCTGCAGGTTCACCAGCCGCGTCGGCTCAGTGGAGGACCTTGAGGCCGACGACCCCACTGACGATCAGCAGCAGGCAGAGCATGCGGGGCAGACTCGTCGGCTCGCCGAGCGCGACCATGCCGACCAGCGCGGTGCCGACGGCTCCGACGCCCACCCACACCACATACCCCGTACCGACGGGGATGCCGCGCAGCGCGTAGCCGAGGCCGGCCATGCTCAGCAGGAGCGCCGTGGCGAAGATGCCAGTGGGGAGCGGACGGCTGAAACCCGCGCTCCGATCGAGCGCGATCGCCCACACGGTTTCCAGCACGCCGGAGATGATCAGGACGACCCAGGCCACGACGGACTCACCCCATCAGTGGTCGTCTTGTCAGGCCGGGTACGACACACACTCGTCCGGGATGGCCGCGTGGCGGCCCCACGTACGAGGCTAGCAATCCGCACCTGCGACGAGGCTCGTTGTGCCTCGGATCACCGGCGCACGGGGCACCAGCAGCGCAGGGACCGGCCGCCGTTGTCATGCTCCGGCCGGCCAGCCCCCGAACGTCAGACGTAGCGGCCTGACGGCAGCTTGGTGTAGCCGGAGCTGGCGCCGGCGAATCCGGGCTTGACGATGTTCCTCGTGTCGTCCGTCGCGGTGAAGCCGTAGGCGTGCGGGTCGTAGAGCGCGGTGAGGAAGTAGTACTTCTCGGTCTTGCTGGCCGGGTTCTCGAAGTGCCACTCGTTCTTCGTGATGACCAGCAGCGGTCCAGTCTGCTCGCACTTGGTGAAGTCGAGGGACCGGGCCAGCGACTCGGGCGTCATCGGGTGCCGCTGCCGGAGCATGTCGAGGATCTGCTGCTGGTCCTCCTTCGGGATCTCCTGGAAGTGCGGGTCACCGGAGATCCGGGCCATCTCGCCGTTGCCGTCGCCCATCTTGAGATGGACGTCCAGGGCCTTCTTGATGACCGGGGCGGGCACGGTGATGAGGCCGTCCGTCCACAGATGGGTCTTGTTGTGCCGGCGGCACTCGGAGAGCGTGTGCCCGAAGTAGCCGTGCGACGGTTCGTAGGGATCATTCGGCACGATGGACCTGGCGAACTCGTCGGGCACCTCGAGGTACGTGGGAAGGCCACGGTTCACCATGGTCCGTTCCCTGTTGAACGTCGTTTTCTTCTGCCGATCGGCGAACTCCTGGGTACCGCGCGTGCGGGCCTCCTCGAGGCCCATCTGAACCGTGGACGCCTCGGTCCACTCACCTTGGAACAGGAAGATAGCCATCCGTGTGCCTCCTTGTGGTCCCCAACGGTCTTGTGTCCGCTGGTCACGGCACCCGGGTACCCGCCTCCACGGTCAGTACCCCAACAACTACCGAGAGTAAGAAACACACGACCGTCCCGCCATGGCTTCTGCCGGACGACGCCGCCGGGCGGACACCTGGCGCCCCGCACGGCTGATGGCGCGGATCGGCAGAAGCAGGCGGGTCAGAGGTTGTGGGTCAGGCAGAGCGCCGACCAGGTGCTCTTGGACGGCTGGTCGGTGAACACCCAGTTGGAGCCGTTGGCTCCGGAGGAGTACCAGTACAGCCAGTCGCTGAACAGGCCGGTGCTGGTCAGCCAGATGCTGTCGGCCTGCATGGTCACGACCCGCTGCGCCGAGTAGGGCGCCACGGACACGTCACCCACGCCGTACTCGAGCATGACCAGTTCCTTGCCCCGGTTCTTGACCAGGTTGTACCAACCGAGGAACTCGCTGCTGACCGCGAGCCTCTGCGGCACGGTCTCGTAGTTGTCCGCGCCGTAGAAGTCGACCGCGGTCGCGGGCGGCAGGAACGATCCGGAGGCGCCGAAGCGGCCCGCCTTGTACTGGTACGTCATCGCCGCCATGCCCATGGTGACGGCCGGATTGGTCGCCTTGACGATGGCGTACTCGGCCAGGTACTGGGCGACGAAGGCGGCGCCGTTGCCGCCGTACTCGTTCTCCGGTTCGTGGTGGTAGATGAGTCGGATCCGTTTGGTTGGTGGGATCGACGCCACGAACGCGGCGGTGTTGCCGGCCGTCTTGTACGACAGGTACACGGTCACGTTGTTCGGATACCCGTCCGCCACCGAGCCGGCGAACGTCGTCGGTAGCAGTCCCGAACGGAACACCCGTTGCGATCGCAGCGGGCCGATCGCGGCGTTGTCGGTGGTCCAGTTGTTGGTGTGCGCGCCGAGGGTGAGGTGGTAGGGGGCAGGCATGGGGGGTCTCCGATCTGTCTCCACACCGGCGTACCGGCGCGGCGGCGGCTCGACGCCGTCGTGGGTGGCGACCGACCCGCGGGTCCGGGGTGACCGGAACGGGGAACCGGACGCGGCGACCGGGAGTCCGGGATCGGATACGGCATGGGCCGTCGGAATCAGCATGCGCTCGATCACAGTCCGTGTCATCGGACGAACAGTCATACGGAGAGTTTTCTTGTGGTCACTCTAGATTCATGGTGGCGGGACCGCGGCGACCTGACGCAGCGCACGAGACGGTCGACGGGCACGAAGCGGCGCACCGCGCGGCGGTCGCGGCTTTCGTACCGGCACAAAAACGCGCCCCACCGGTACCGGCGGGGCGCGTTTCCGGGGGGTGGAATCACGTCGGGGGGCAGTTCGCCCGACGGCCATCATGCCGGACAGATCTTCCGGCCCGCGACCCACGTTCGGGTAGGTCTTCCGTCACGATCGGCAACCGGTACGGCAATCGACGCAGCTCTGGGGGATGCCCGGCGGTCCGCCTACCGGTTGTCCGGAGTAGTTGCGCGGACACGTGTGAGACCCTGCCGCACTGACAAGAATTCGCGTGCGGGGTCACGTCGAGTTCGCAGGGCTTCCGGGGGGTGGACCTGGCCGGCGTGACCCCGCAACCCTCGATCATCGGGCCGCCCTGCCGGGTACGTGCGATGACATGGGAAATGGCGGCGCCGACCGACGCGCCGGCCCGACACGGGACCTTGGTCACCGAAGATCGGGCCGAACGGAGGGGACCCCACGCCGCCGCGAGCCCTACTGTCTATCTCAGGAGGCCGCGCTGGCCCGGGTTCGGCTGGGGGGACGAACCCGTGGAGGCGCGGCCCCTTCCCTGTCCAACGACATCCGCCACCTCGATGTCGTTGGTCGGCCCGTCACCTGGCACGAGGCGCGGCCCGGAATATTGGCTGCCGGCGTGTCCGCCGCCGTGGCACGATCGCCGGATGACCTGGACCGCTCCCCTCGTGACCCGCCCGGACGGATCACTCGCCGCACCGGAACCGGTACTGCTGCGCGGCCTGCTCGACTGGCACCGTGCCACCCTGCTGTACAAGTGCGGCGGCCTCACCGGTGCGCAGTTGGCCGAGACGCCCGTCCCCGGATCCAACCTGTCGCTGCTCGGCCTGATCCGACATCTGTCCAAAGTGGAGCGCATCTGGTTCCGGCAACGGTTCCGTGGCGAACCGGTCGACAGGCTGTACTCCACCCCGGAGCGGCCGGACGCCGACTTCGAGGACCTCGATCCCGCGGCGGCCGAGATGGCCTACGCGGTCCTCCTCGCCGAGCAGGAGGCGGCCCGGCAGGCGGCGGACGGCGCCGACCTGGACGACACGTTCGCCGGCCCGCAGGACGAAGCAGCCTCGCTGCGCTTCATCTTCACCCACATGATCGGCGAGTACGCCCGGCACAACGGTCACGCCGACCTGATCCGCGGCTGCGTGGACGGCGTCACCGGCGCCTGAGCGGTATCCGAGAACCAACGCCTGACCGGCACCACGGGCCGGACCAGCACCCGGCAGGCAGCCCGGGCCGGTCCCTCGCGGAGACCGACCCGGTCCGGCGCCGCCGGTGGTGGCCACGGGCACCACCGGCGGCCGGACGACTCAGCGGACCCGCGCGGCACCCACCGGTACCGCATCCGGGCGGGCCGCCGGCTCC
>JBAUUM010000985.1:0-1574 GCA_049582705.1 Actinocatenispora sp. | reverse complement strand
GCGCACCCCGACGTGGCCGCCGTCCGGTCGGTGTACCGGACCGCACCGTCCCGCGGCGCGCGACCGGCGGGCTGACGGCAGCGGGAACCGGCTACGGTGGCGACCGGCAGGCCGTAGCGCAGTGGTCGTCGCGTCGTCCCCGCAGGGCGAAGGACGTCGGTTCGAATCCGGCCGGCCTCGCCGCACACCCATCGGGCGCCCCGGTCAGGACCCGTACACCTCGGCCCGGTCGAATTCGACGAGGGTGCCGGCGGACGCCGGGTCCTTCTGGCCGGTCACCCTGACCCGCAGCGTGTGCGTGCCGTTCGACAGCCGCGGACTGAGGTAGTTGACCTGTTCGCCGGTCCGGTCCGGCGAGTACAGGCTGACCAGGGTCTCCGCGCCGCCGTCGACGGCGATCCCGGCGAGCCCGTAGTTGTTGTCGCGCAACGACAGCAGCGCGATCTGGTTGCCGGTGAAGGTGACCGTCGCGCTCGCGTCCACGGCCGACGACCAGTGGTCGTCACCCCAGAAGCACTGGGTGCCGCAACCCGCGCCCTGCGACCACGATCCCGCGTAGTCGACGGCGCCCGTGCCACTGGTGCGGGAGTCGTCGTTGATCCAGTACTGGACGCTGCCCGGGTCGCCGGACGGCAGCGGCTGGGTGGCACCGGCCGCCAGCGGCTGACCGAGGTCCGGGCTGCCGTCCACACGGAACCCGATGCGCTGCGCCCGGGTGGTGCGTCCCGCGTACGTGTAGGCCGCGGTGTTCTTCGCCGCGTACACGAGCCAGGTCTCGGCGCCGTCCGGTGAGCTGAAGAACGCGTTGTGCCCCGGCCCGTACACGCCGGTGGCGTCGTTGCGGGCGAACACCGCACCGTCGTGCTGCGTCCAGTTGCCCGGCACGAGCGGGTCCGCGCCGTCCGCGAGGGACTTCTCCCACAGCTGGTAGTCGGGTTTGCCGGTGTCGCAGGTGGAGTAGACGAGCCAGGTGGTCGAGCCGTGGTGCAGGAACTCCGGCGCCTCCCGGACGGTGTCGCTGGCGCAGCCGGCGGCGGGCAGGTACACGCCGTTCCCGACGGTCCACGGGTTCGACATCGGCGCGAGGTACAGCGAGTTGTGCCCGTCCCCGCTGATGCTGGAGAAACCCAGGTACAGCGCGCCGTTGCGGCTCAGCACGGTCGGGTCGATGGCCCACTGGTCCAGGTTCGGCGGCTGCAGCCTGGCCTTGAAATGGTATGGGCCGAGCGGGTCGGTGCCCTCGGACTCGACCACGTACAGCCGATGGTGGTCGTCGGTGCCGTCGTCCGCGGTGTAGTAGATGTACCAGTGCCCGTCGATCAGGTAGAACTCCGGCGCCCACACCTGCTGGTTGCGCGACGGGTCGGGGTCCCGCCACACCTCGGTCGGCGCCGCGGCCAGCAGTTGGTTCAGCGACGGAGCCGACCAGATCCGGATCGCGTCGCCCTGCGTCGTGGACAGGTAGTACCGGCCCGAGTACCAGGTGACGAACGGGTCCGGGCCGGCGTTCAGCGGTGACCGGAACTCCTGCGACGCCGCGAGCGGGACGGTGTGCGCGTGCCGGGCCGCGTCGG
>JBAUUM010000984.1:0-9978 GCA_049582705.1 Actinocatenispora sp. | reverse complement strand
GGCCGACCGTGCGCCGGCGCAGGGCGACGGTGCCGATCAGCGCGGCGTACGCGGCGAGCAGAACGTAGATGCCGATCTGCAGGTAGCCCTTGTCGCCGGTGCCGATGTGTTCCTTGGCGAACTCCGTCACGGCGTTCGGTGACAATCTGACAACACCGGCGCCGACGGCCTTCACCGGTGACGACGCCGGGCTGATGATCCCCGCCGCCAGTTCCGCGGTACCGAGGGCGACCGCCGCGGACAGCAGCCCCACCACCGCACCGATACCCGCTGGGCGCCAACGCCCGCCACTCGTGGCCATCCCGTACACACCTCCAGCTCGGCTCAAGCATCGCCCAGGCGGCCCGCGGGACGATCAGCGGAAAGATGACGATTCGCTGACGTTCGCGCCGGAGACGTCGAGGAGGTGCCCGGAGCGCCTGACACCGTCACGCTGGTCACACCCGACCGGTTCATCGTCGCCCCGATCCGGGTCGGCGACGGGTCGATCGCCCGCCGACGCGTCGGGTTCCCGGGCGCCGACGGGCCGCCGACGACGAGGACCGATGCCCTGTTTCATCCCCTGTCATCCGCTATATGCCCTGCGAATCGTCCCGGCAGGGCCGGACGAACCACAACGGGCACGTCCCAGCGGGCCCGGGAGGGTGTCCGATCCGACACCCGGGACGGCCGGGCCGATCTGGGCGTGATGCCCTGGTGTACGACAAGCCTTAGACCGTGCCGACGTAGCATCGCGGGTAGGAGGAACGGGCCACCTCTCACCGACCAAACGGCGATCCCCCGGCCCGTCGTGGAGGAGGTACTGCGCTCGTGGCCAAGCAGATCCGACAACTGGATCGGGTGGTCATCCGGTTCGCCGGCGACTCAGGCGATGGCATGCAGCTGACTGGCGACCGCTTCACCGCGGAATCCGCCCAGCTCGGCAATGACCTGTCGACGCTCCCCAATTTCCCCGCCGAGATCCGGGCGCCCGCCGGCACCCTCCCCGGTGTGTCGAGCTTCCAGCTCCACTTCGCCGACTACGACATCCTGACCCCCGGCGACGCGCCGAACGTGCTCGTCGCCATGAACCCCGCCGCGCTCAAGGCGAACCTGCGCGACGTGCCGCGGGCTGCGCAGATCATCGTGAACACCGACGAGTTCACGCCGCGCAACCTGGCGAAGGTCGGCTACGAGGTCAACCCGCTGGAGGACGGCACCCTCGAGTCGTACGCGGTGCACAGGGTGCCGCTGACCTCGCTGACCGTCAAGGCGCTGGAAAACTTCCAGATCTCCAAGAAGGACGCCGAGCGGTCCAAGAACATGTTCGCGCTCGGCCTGCTGTCCTGGATGTACAACCGGTCCGTCGACGGCACCGAGTCGTTCCTGCGCAAGAAGTTCGCCAAGCGGCCCGAGCTGGTCGACGCGAACGTCACCGCGCTGAAGGCCGGCTGGAACTACGGCGAGACCACCGAGGACTTCGCCGTGCGGTACGAGGTGAAGCCGGCGAAGCTGCCGCCCGGCACCTACCGCAACATCACCGGCAACGTCGCGCTGTCCTACGGACTGATCGCGGCCAGCGTGCGCAGCGGCCGGCCGCTGTTCCTCGGCGCGTACCCGATCACGCCCGCGTCCGACGTGCTGCACGAGCTGTCCAAGCACAAGAAGTTCGGTGTACTCACCTTCCAGGCGGAGGACGAGATCGCCGCGGTCGGCGCGGCGCTGGGCGCCTCGTACGGCGGAGCCCTGGGCGTGACCAGCACCTCGGGTCCGGGCGTGGCGCTCAAGGGCGAGACCATCGGGCTCGCGGTGATGCAGGAACTGCCGCTGGTGATCTGCGACATCCAGCGGGCCGGCCCGTCGACCGGCATGCCGACCAAGACCGAGCAGGCCGACCTGAACATGGCGTTGTACGGCCGGCACGGCGAGTCACCGGCGGCGGTCGTCGCGGCGTGCTCGCCGTCCGACTGCTTCCACGCCGCGATCGAGGCATGCCGGATCGCGCTGACCTACCGGGTGCCGGTGCTGCTGCTGTCCGACGGCTACCTGGCGAACGGTTCCGAGCCGTGGCGGCTGCCGACCGTCGCCGACCTGCCCGTCATCGACGTCAACTTCGCCACCGAGCACAACCACCAGAACGCGGACGGCAGCACGAGTTACTGGCCGTACCAGCGGGACCCGGACACGCTGGCACGCCCGTGGGCGATCCCCGGGACGCCCGGGATGGAACACCGGATCGGCGGCATCGAGAAGGCCGACGGCACCGGGGACATCTCGTACGACCCGGCGAACCACGACAAGATGGTGCGGCTGCGCCAGGCGAAGGTCGACGCCATCGCCCGGGACATCGGCGACCTCGTCGCGGAGGACCCGACCGGCGAGGCCGAGGTACTCGTACTGGGCTGGGGTTCGACGTACGGTCCGATCGGGGCGGCGGTGCGCCGGCTGCGTAACAACGGCCACAAGATCGCCCAGGCGCACCTGCGTCACCTCAACCCGCTGCCGCTGAACACCGAGGACCTGCTGCGCCGCTACAAGCGTGTGGTGGTGCCGGAGATGAACCTCGGCCAACTGTCGGGCCTGTTGCGCGCGAAGTTCGTGATCGACGTGATCGGCTACAACAAGGTGCGCGGTCTGCCGTTCACCGCTGGTGAGCTGGAGACGGCGCTCGAGGAGATCGTGAAGAATGTCTGACCCCGTACCCACCCCCCAGGATGGGGCCACCCCCCGTCGGGCGCTGGATCTGGTGCCCCGGGCGGAAGGCAAGCAGACGACCAAGGAGTTCAAGAGCGACCAGGAGGTCCGGTGGTGCCCGGGCTGCGGTGACTACGCGATCCTGGCGGCGTTCCAGAGCTTCCTGCCCACGCTGGGCATCAAGCGGGAGAACACCGTGGTGGTGTCCGGGATCGGCTGCTCGTCGCGGTTCCCGTACTACATGAACACCTACGGCATGCACTCGATCCACGGCCGGGCGCCGGCGATCGCCAGCGGCCTCGCGGTGTCCCGGCCGGACCTGTCGGTCTGGATGATCACCGGGGACGGCGACGCGCTGTCCATCGGCGGGAACCACCTCATCCACGCCCTGCGCCGCAACGTCAACCTGAAGATCCTGTTGTTCAACAACCGGATCTACGGGCTGACCAAGGGCCAGTACTCGCCCACGTCCGAGCTGGGCAAGGTGACGAAGTCGACGCCGGTGGGCTCGGCCGACGCGCCGTTCAACCCGGTGTCGCTCGCGCTCGGTGCCGAGGCGTCGTTCGTGGCCCGCACGCTGGACTCCGACCGCAAGCACCTGACCTCGGTGCTCAGCGCCGCCGCCGAACACAACGGCAGCGCGTTCGTGGAGATCTACCAGAACTGCCCGATCTTCAACGACGACGCGTTCGAGGTGCTGAAGAACCCGAGCACCCGCGACGAGGCCGTGATCCGGGTGGAGCACGGCGAGCCCATCACGTTCGGACCGGACGGCGTGCGGTGCGTGGTCCGGGACGGTTTCGGGCTGCGGGTCGCGGACACCTCCGAGGTCAAGCCGTCCGACATCGTCGTGCACGACGCGCACCTGACGGACCCGTCGTACGCGTTCGCGCTGTCCCGGCTGTCCGCGGAGACGCTGATGCACACGCCGATGGGCGTGCTGCGTTCGGTGGGCCGCCCCAGCTACGACGACCTGGTCCGCGACCAGCTCGCCGCCGCGCAGGCATCGGTCACCTCCACCGAGGAGGAACTCGACCGGCTGCTCTACTCGGGCGACACCTGGGCCATCGTCTGAGCCGGTGTCCGGTGTGACCGCGATCCTGGCGGTCACACCGGAACAGGCCGGGGACGGTCCGGCGGTCACGCCGGAACGGCCCGGGTGGTAACCCGGGCCGCGCGGAAAGTATGGGGCCGGTGTGGCGGTCGCCTCTCGGCGAGTGGCGCGACGCGGCTCCAGCCGAACGGTATTCCGCGAAGGCAATAGGTGAGGCCCGGGGACACGACCACACCGACCGTGTTGCACAACCTCGTGGCCGCGCCCAGGATTCCAGCACCGGGAGTGGCGCCGGTCACACCACCGGCCCGGTGCGACAATCGCCGGATTCGACCCGTGTTGGGCGGCGGCGTACCGGTCGATCGTGCGACCATCGTGCGGTGCGGATCGTCATAAAGATCATCGTCAACGCCATCGCGCTCTGGGCCGCGACCCTGCTGCCGGGCATCACGCTGGGCCACCAGTCGGCCCTCAGGACCGCCGGCACCCTGCTCGCCGTGGCGGTCATCTTCGGCATCATCAACGCGGTGCTGAAGCCGATCATCAAGGTGATCGGCTGCGGGTTCTACATCCTGACCCTCGGCCTGATCTCCCTCGTCGTCAACGCGCTGCTGTTCCTGCTGACCAGCTACCTCGCCGGGAAGCTGCACCTCGCCTTCCACGTGGACGGGTTCTGGGCCGGTTTCTGGGGCGCGATCATCGTCGCCGTGGTCAGCTTCGTACTGAACCTGGTCATCCCCGAGCGGTCGTCCAACAACAACGAGGACTGAGCGTCGGGTCGGGCCGCTCCGGCACTTCGGCGCCGGAGCGCCCCGGTCGTGAACCCGGCCACTCCGGGGCAGATCGGCCCGGTCCGCCCCATACGGTGGCCTGGTGGGCAACGTGAGGCACGGCCACCTGTACGGCCTGGTGGCGTACGGCATGTGGGGCCTGCTCCCCATCTACCTGAAGCTGCTGCAGCCGTCCGGGTCGATGGACATCCTGGCGAACCGGATCCTCTGGTCGCTGGTCTGCTGCGTACTGCTGCTCGCCGTGCTCCGGCAGTGGCGGTGGCTGGCGTCCGCCCTGCGGCAGCCGCGGACGGTCGCCACGATCTGCGTCGCGGCGCTGATGATCGCCATCAACTGGGGCGTGTACATCTACGGCGTCAACAGCGACCACGTCATCGAGTGCGCGCTCGGGTACTTCATCAACCCGCTGGTGTCCATCCTGCTCGGCGTGGTCGTGCTGCGGGAGCGGATGCGGGCCTGGCAATGGGTCGCGGTCGGTATCGGTGGCGCCGCCGTGGTCGTGATCACCGTCGACTACGGCCGACCCCCGTGGATCGCGCTCGCGGTGGCCGGCGCGTTCGGCTGCTACGGCCTGGCGAAGAAGACGCTCCGGCTGCCGGCCGCGCACGGGCTGTTCGCCGAGTCCGCGGTACTGGCCCTGCCCGCCGTGGGCTACCTGCTCTACCTCGCTCTCGTCGGCCACGGCACCCTCGGTACCGTCTCGACCGGCCACACCGCGCTGCTGGTGGGCGCGGGCGTGGTCACCGCGATCCCGCTGCTGTGCTTCGCCGGCGCGGCGAACCGGCTGCCGCTGACCACGATCGGGACCATGCAGTACGTGACGCCGATCCTGCAGCTCGGCTGCGGGCTCGTCCTGTTCGACGAGCCGATGCCGCCGGCGGAGCTGGCCGGGTTCGCCCTGGTCTGGGTCGCGCTGGGGATCTTCACCTGGGACGCGGTACGGCACTACCGCCGCCGTGGACCGTCGGCTCGTGCCGCGACCCGGGAGTCGGTGCCGTCGGGAAGTTCCTGACCCCGGCGCTCAGGCCGTTGTCTCGACGTCCCGGGCCGGCCGCGTCCGGCCGGCGTCCTCGCACCCGGCCGGCGTCCTCGCACCCGGCCTAGACGGATTCGAGGCTGGGCTGGACCGCGGCCCGTTCCACCTCCAGCAGCGACTCCCCGAGCAGCTTCGCCTCGGCGGCCCGCACCCCACCTCGCAGCCCGAACAGCCGTTTCGTCAGCAGCAGGTAGATGATCGCCAGCACGTTGAGCACCAGTGCCCCGATCCGCAGCCAGGTCACCTTCTCGGTCAGCTCGTAGATCTCCAGCGGCAGGAACGCCGCGGTCGCGACCACCGTGAAGTACTCGGCCCAGCGCTTCAGGAACCACAGTCCGACGCCCTCGACCAGCTCGATCAACGCGTACGCGGCCAGCGCGGCGGCGATGACGATCAGCAGCGTGCGGCTGATCGCGAAGCTCTTGCGGATCTCGTCCACGACCGGCGAATCGGTCAGGTCGTAGCCGAACCGGTCGGCCAACGGGCGGAACAGCGGCAGATCCGACTCGAACACCCGGTGCAACGACACCTGCGAGTTGCGGAACCACCACACCGCGAACGCGGCGACGGCGATGAGCACCCCGCGGGCGAACCGCTCCACGGCCAGCGTCCGGATGATCAGGCGGTCCCGGATCGCGGCACCACGGGGCACCAGCGGGGCATGGTCCGCCGGACCCGACCCCGCCACCGGGCCGATGGCGTAGTCGCCGCAGCGCAGGCAGCGCCAGGCTTCGCCCTGCGCGGTGTCGACGGTCAGCCGCTCCCGCAGGCTCACCTCGTCCGGTGCGTACGTGACATGGCCGCGCCTCGCGCACTGCCTCCTGCTCCAGTCCACGGTCCGATCATCGCCGATGCCCGCCAGGACACCGCGCCGACCCCCACCCGGACGACCGACGATCAGTGCGTACGGTCATCGCCCGACTGCCCGTACACGACGGCGAGGACCCCGTACCGTGGTTCGTCGTCGCCCGCGTCCTGCGCCCCGTCCACGAGTTCGGCGAGGGTCGCCGTCAGCTTCTCGGCCTGGGCGGCACTGAGCCGCAGGTGACGCAGGGAGAGCATGGGCTCCCGGCCCGAGGCGGCGATGTCGTCAGCCACCGCGCTGAGCAGCGCCGCGGTCGGCTCGTGCCGGCCCGCCGCGGTGGTGCCGGACAGATCGATCCGGCGGTCGATGCGCCGGTAGTACTGCTCGGTGCCGCCCCGTACCTGTCGGGTCTCCACCACGTGCACCAGACCCGCCTCGCGCAGCACACCGAGGTGGTGGGCCACGTTGCCCTTCTTGGCATCGAGCCCCGCGGCGAGCTGGCTGATCGTCGCCGACCGCTGGGCCAGCGCGAACAGCAGGCGTTGCCGGAACGGGTGCCCCAGGGCCTTGTACTGCGCGGCCGAGGACACCTGCAGCGGGTCGAGTTCGGGGGTGTCGGGCACACGGAAAGTGTCGACTTCCTCCGACTCTTTGTCAAAGCCAGCGCCCACGGCCTGCGACCGCCGACCTCCGTCAGTACTCGACGCGGAAGCTGCCGACGAACGTGATCCGGTTGCCGTCCGGGTCGGTGATCGGGGACAGCTGCACACCCTTGTTGACCGTCTGGATAGCGTCGGTGGACAGGCCCCGGCCGGACAGCTCGGCCACGTGCCCGGCCAGGTCGTCGACGGAGAGGTTCAGCAGGGCCGTCCCGGCACGCTCGGGGTCGTGGAACACCTGCACCCAGCCACTGTCGGTGACACGCCACTCGACGAGGCTGTCCATCGGCCGGTTGTCCGCGGGGCGGCCGAAGAGGCGCTCGTACCAGCGGTCCGCGGCCTTGAGGTCGGTCACCGGAACGACGGCGAGGAGGTGGTCGATGGCCATGGTCTGCTCCCTGGTCTCCGTGTTCGTGAGGCTGGCGCCGCTGGGGCACCCGCCGGGCCGGCACTCACCGCCACCCGAATGATCAGACCACGCAGCGCCCCGGAACTCATCGACTCCGCGTCCCACTGCCTCGAACGGGCGCTACCCGGACCCCACGCGGAGCCGACCCGGGCCGCGAGCGGAGCCGACCCCGGACCCCGAGCGGAGCCGACCCCGGACCCCACGTGCGTGGTCCACGCGAGCGGAGCGGATCCGGACCTCATGCGCGTGGCCCAGGCGTGCGGAGCCGATCCGGGCCTCGTGCGCGTGGCCAGGCGAGCGGTCCCCGGGCAACGCAGCACCGGTCCGGATCTCATCCGGTGTGGCCCACGAGTTAAGTGTCTATTTTTCTTGACACTTAATCTTCGACCGTGCTGTACTGCTCACACACCGGACACGAACGGGGACACACCATGGAAGAAGCCGAGATCATCCGCATCGTCGACGAGACCAGCGACCTGGTCCGCGCGCGATACGTCTTCCCCGAGATCGGCGAGCGTATCGCGGTGCTCCTCGACACGCGTCGAGCGGACGGTCGGTACACGGCCGCCGACAGCCCCGCGACACTCGCCGCACTCGTCACCGAGGACCTGCAGAGCGTCAACGGCGACAAGCACCTGCGGCTCAAGTACCACCCGGAGCGGATCCCCGACCAACCCGGCGAGGAGGCCGTCCTCGCCATGCTCGCCCGCGACTCCGCGCGCGACCTGGGCGGCATCGGCCGGATCGAACGCCTCGACGGCAACGTCGCCCTGCTCGAATTCAGCCCGGTGCTGTACCCGCCGGAGATGACCGGCGAGGACGTGTGCGCGGCGATGCGGCTCGCCGCGCGCGGCGACGCGCTCGTCATCGACCTGCGGCAGTGTCGCGGCGGCACGCCCAGCACCGTGGCGCTCATCTGTGGCCACCTCGTCGAGGAGAGCACCCACCTGATGAGCTTCTTCGAACGTCACCCCGACGGCGACCGGACCACCCAGTCGTGGACCCCGCCGTACGTCGCGGGCCGCCGCCTCGCCCCGACCGCGCCGGTGTACGTGCTGACCAGCGCGACGACCTTCTCCGGCGGCGAGGAACTCGCGTACGACCTGCAGCAGCTCGGGCGGGCGACGGTGGTCGGCGAGCGCACCGGCGGGGGTGCCCACCCACGCGCCGGGTTCCGGCTCCACCCCCACCTGGAGGCAACCGTGCCCGTCGGGCGCAGCATCCACCCGGTCACCGGGACGAACTGGGAGGGCGTCGGAGTCGTCCCGGACCTTGAGGTGCCGGCCGGCGAGGCCCTCAGGGTCGCGCACCGGCTCGCCCTCACTGCCCTTGCGGACCGGTCGGACGCGCCCGCCGTGGCGTGACCTGTCCCGACAGACAGCCCCTTCTCCACGAAGGTCGACCGGGCCCGGCGGGACGTGAGTGCCCCACACCGCCGGGCGCCGGGTGTCAGCCGGTGCGCGCCACCACGTAGTTACACAACGTTTCCAGGGCGGCGCGGGCCGGGCTCTCCGGCAGCGGTTCGAGCTGCGCGCGGGCCCGCTCCGCGTACGCTCCGAGCGTGGTCCGGGCCCGGTCCATGCCGACCGACGTGCGCAGCAGCGCCAGCGCCTCGGCATGCAGGTCATCGTCCGTGACCGGGCCCTGCACGATCTGCGCCAGGCGCCGGCTGCTCTCGTCACCGGAGCTGAGCGCGTACAGCACAGGCAGGGTCAGGACGCCCTCGCGCAGGTCGGTGCCCGGCGTCTTGCCGGACTGGGTCGACTCCGAGGCGATGTCCAGCAGGTCGTCGGAGAGCTGGAACGCCACCCCGAACGTCTCACCGAACGCGGCCAACGCCTCGACCGTCTTCGGATCCGCGCCACCGAACATGCCGCCGAACCGCGCCGAGGTGGCGATCAGCGAACCCGTCTTCTCCGCGAGGACGTCCAGGTAGTGGTCGATCGGGTCGGCGCCACGCGGGCCGCTGGTCTCCCGGATCTGACCGTGCACCAGCCGAGCGAACGTGCGGGCCTGGATGCGTACCGCGTCCGGGCCGAGGTCCGCGACGATGTCCGACGCGCGGGCGAACAGGAAGTCGCCGGTCAGGATCGCCACCGAGTTGCCGAACCGGGAGTTCGCGCTCGGCGCACCCCGGCGGACGTAGGCCTCGTCCATGACGTCGTCGTGGTACAGCGTCGCCTGGTGCGTCAGTTCGACCACCACGGCGGCCTGGACGACCTCCGGCGTGACCGGCTTGCCGAAGTGCGATCCGAGCAGGACCAGCAGCGGCCGGGTGCGCTTGCCGCCGGCCTCCAGCAGATGCTGGGCCACCTCGGTGACGAACGGATCCGCGCTGGCCACCGCGGCCAGCAACGCCCGCTCCACCTCGGCCAGACCCGCGTTCAGCGATGCGCCGAGTTCGGGGTCGCTGAAGGTCAGGCCGGCCGCGCCGACACCCTCCGCCCCGGAGACCGCCGGCCCCGTCTGCGTCGTCCTCGCCACGTCACCCACGATGCCACACCGCTTCCTTGTCCGAACGGCTGAGTGCCGTCACGCGACGGACGCGGTC
>JBAUUM010000983.1:0-10467 GCA_049582705.1 Actinocatenispora sp. | reverse complement strand
GTCGGTTCCAGGCCCACCGCGGCCCGGCTCCGCCCGCTGTGCTCGGCCGGGACAGGTGGCGAGCCCACCGGTCGTCGTGGTCAGCCGTGCAGATCGGGGTTGAGCGCCACCGCCGCCGCCTGCGCGACCGACAGCACGGGCGCGGACGCGTCGGGCTGTGGTGCCGACGCGAACTTCTGGCCGGCCACGTCGGCCGGGTCGAAGTTGGAGCTGAACACGTAGACCCTGGTGCCGTCCGGCCGGTGGGCGCTCACCTGGTACTGCACCGCGCCGGTGTCGTACACGACCTTGTTGAGCTTGTACTTCCGGCCGTCCAGCTCCCCGTCGGTGCAGGTTTCATGGCTGTCGCTGCTACCGCCGACCCGGATGCAGCCGTCGTCGCTCACGGCGACGTTGGCGCCGTCGGGGAGCACCCCGACGTCGTGCGCGGTCTGCTCGACCGCACGTACGGGTCGACCTCGCCGAGCCGGCTGACCCGCGGCCACACCACGTACAGCTTGGTCAGGGCGTTCTGTACGGCATCCTCGGCCAGATGCCAGTCGCCGCACAGCAGATAGCCGAACCGGAGCAACCGGTCCAGTTGGGCCTCGACGAAGAGCCCGTATTCCTGCTCCTGATGCACACGCACGATCGCCTCCCTGGGGCACTGTCGCCCTACTCACGCGTCCGGGGACGGAAAGGGTTGCCTCTGGCGCGGGAAGTCTGCATGTCCCGGGAACCGCCGCCTGTGGGGTCCGCCGCCCGCGGACACGACCGCGCACACCCGTGCGAACGGGTGCGGCGGCCGTCATGTGGCCGCTGTATGGCCGACGCTCTCTGGACCGGGTCTGGGCTTGTCGTCGTCCTGTAGCCTCCGTGGACCCCGGCACAGTGTCGGGTACCAGACATCGAGAGGACATCTGACCTGATGAGTCAGGCAACTCAGACGCCGCCAGTCGCCCCGCCGAGCGCCCCCGCCGGCCAGAAGTCGGTCGGCGTCGCTTACGCCCTGTGGTTCTTCCTCGGCGTGATCGGAGTACACCAGTTCTACCTCGGCAAGGTCGGCCGCGGCGTGAGCTACATCCTCACCCTGGGCTGGCTGGGCATCGGTCTGCTGATCGACCTGTTCACGCTGCCCGGCCAGGTCCGTAAGGCCAACGGCCAGGCGTAGCCCGACGTGCTCCGGACCTGGGATCCCTGCCGCGGGGCCGGAACGCCACAGCACGACGGCCCGCCCGGACACCTCCGGGCGGGCCGTCACGTTTCCGCTAGTCGTGCTGGAGGGTGCCCAGTTCGTGGTTGACCGCCGCGACGACCTTCTTCAGCTCACCGGCCGGGTCGGCGCCCTTGCGGATGATGTTGGTCATCGCGTCGGTGTAGGCGGTGCCCATCTTGGCCGTCCACGACGGGGTCGACTGCACCTTCCCGTACTGCTGGGTCAGCTTCACGGCGTCCGCGCCGGCACCCGAGGAGAGCTTGTCGGCCTTCGCGGCGAGGCTCTTGCGGGCCGGGATGTGGAAGCCGTAGCCGAGGTCGAAGTCCTTCTGGTAGTCGGTCCGGTCGACCCACAGCCACTTGACGAAGTCCTTGGCGGCCTTCTTCTGCGAACTCTTGCCGCTGACCGTCGAGGCGTACGCGCCGATCGGTACCGAGAGCGACCCGCCCGCGTTGCCCTTCGGCCACGCCGCGACACCGAAGTCGTCGCCGAGCGCCTTCTGCACCGTCGGCACCGCCCACAGGCCGGACCACTGCATCGCCGTGAGGTTCTGCACGAACGCCGACGGGTCGGACCAGTCCGCGGGCGCGCCGAGCAGCAGGCTGTCGGACTTGTAGAGGGTGCGCAGCTTGCCCAGTACCTCGGCGGCGGCCGGGTCGTCGAAGCCGACCTTGCGCTGGTCCTTGCTGAGGTAGTCGAGGCCGACCGACCAGAGCGGCACGGCACCCAGCACGTCCGCGCCACCGGCGTTGCCGAGGAACAGGCCCTTGACCTTCTTGTTCGTCAACGCGTGCGCGACATGGATCATTTCGTCCAGTGTGGACGGAACCTTCAGGCCGGCCTTGTCCAGCATGCTCTTGCGGTAGAACAGCAGCTGCATGTCGATGGACTGCGGGATGCCGTAGATCTTGCCGTCGACGGTCTGCGAGTCCAGCGTCGCGGCGACGAAGTCGTCCTTGGCGTCGGCGATGACGTCGGTCAGGTCGACCAGTTGGCCGGCCCGCACCTGGTCGATCTTCGCCACGGCCTGCTCGAAGACGTCCGGCCCCGAGCTGCCCAGCAGGCCGGTGGCGAGCTTCGTGTCGTAGTCGCCCGGCGTCCACTGCACCTGCACGTCGGCCTTCGAGTACGCCTTCGCGTAGCGCTGCACCGCCTGCTGCACGCCGGCCTCGCCGTACTGGTGGTACCACTGGTGGATGGTGGGTCCGGACCCGTCGCCGGAGTCGCCGCGGCCGGTGTTGGATCCGCAGGCCGTGGTGAGGGCGCCGGCCGCGGCGATCCCGACGGCTCCGCGCAGCACCGTGCGCCGGCTGTGGCGACCTGACGAGGTCGAGTTGGACATCGGTCACTCCTCCAGGGGTGAGCTCGCCCCACGGTGGGGCGTTCGCCAAGGATCGCAGGTTATCGCCACGAGGCGTCCGGTCCGTACCCCTCCCGCGGGTGTCCGGGGCACGGGAGAGGCACGGATACCGGCGGTCCGTCGCTGTGAGCGAGGCCATCCGCGACACCGGGTGGTGAAGTACCCCCCGGGGGTACGGTGGGTGGGGGAGAAGGAGGTGTGCCGTGGCGGATCCGCGCGCGCAGACCGGCATGGGTCATCAGGGTGGACACCCGACGCACGACGTACCGGGCAACCGAGTGCAGACCGGCACAAGCTGGGCCACCGCCGCCCGTGCCACGCTGCACTGCCTGACCGGCTGCGCGATCGGCGAGGTCCTCGGCATGGTGCTGGGCAGTGCGCTCGGCC
Organism: Actinocatenispora sp.; assembly: GCA_049582705.1. Taxonomy (GTDB): domain Bacteria; phylum Actinomycetota; class Actinomycetes; order Mycobacteriales; family Micromonosporaceae; genus Actinocatenispora. The sequence goes on along the minus strand of JBAUUM010000983.1, from coordinate 7,525 downwards.
TGTCCACGGTCGTCACCGTGGTGCTGTCCATCGCGCTCGCGTTCGTCTTCGGTTACGCGCTGACCATGCGCGGCGTGCTCGCCGCCGGTGTCGGCGTCCGTGCCGCCCTGCGGGTGGCGCTCGCCGCGGACACCGTGTCGATCGCCGTCATGGAACTCATCGACAACTCCGTCGTGGTCGCCGTCCCGGGCGCGATGGACGCGGGGCTCGGCACGCTGATCTTCTGGGCCTCGCTCGCCGCGTCGCTGGCGCTGGCGTTCGTGGTGACCACACCGGTCAACCGCTGGATGATCGGGCGCGGCCGGGGGCACGCGGTGGCCCACCAATACCACCACTGAGACCCTTCCCCGGCGCGCGCCGGAGTCTGCCTCAGGCGAGGAAGGCGGCGCTGACGAGCTGTCCCAGCAACAGGTACGCCGCGACGCCGAGCAGCCCGACCGGCACCAGCACCAGCAGCGCCCGCAGCCGTTCCCGGGCCGAGCGGGCCAGCAGCAGCGCCGCCGCGAGACCGACGGCGATCATGATCGCGGCCGCACCCCGATAGTGCAACGCGACCAGCAGGTACAGGCCCTCGGCGACGAAGACGGCGCTGAGCAGGCAGATCGCGGCGAGTCGCCGCCGGGGCCGGTCCCCGCCGTACCAGCAGCCGGCGAGCCCGAACAGCGGGCCGGCGACCAGCGCGACCACCGCCCAGATCACCGGACCCCGCAGGGCCGCGGCACTGAGGTCCTGATGCAGGAAGACCGTGGTCGAGGCGTAGTACCCGACGTCCGCGCCGAGCAGCGTCGCCAGCCCGACGATCGCCGCGCGCCGCGCGGTGACGGACAGGCACCCGCCCGCCGCGAACGCGCCCGCCGACCACACCGCGCCGGAGTTCGCCAGCTGGTTCCAACTGCCGGGCAGCAGCCCCTGCAGCACCAACGTGACCCCGCCGAGCAGTAACCCGCCCACCGCCGCCAGCACCACGGCGCGCCATCCCGGCCAGTGACGTCCCCGTTCGATCACCCGCCCATGCTCACACGGACCCGCCACACGCCGGCGCCGTGCACCGCAGCGACCGCCGCCGGGGCGGATCGGGTCCACCGGCCGGGCGGTCTCACGGTGCCGAGCCGGCCCACGCGTAGAGGTGCTCGGGCCGACCGGTACTGCCGTACCGCAGGCTCATGTCGGCGTCGCCGCCGTCGGCCAGCGCGGCGAGATAACGCTGTGCGGTCGCGCGGGCGATGCCCAGATCGGCGGCGATGGCGGCGGCCGACCGGGGTTCGGTGGCGTCCCGCAGCGCGCCCGCCACCAGCCGCGCCGTCACCGGCGAGTGGCCCTTGGGTGCCGGCGTGCGGTCCCCGTCGTGCAGCAACCGGAACGCCCGGTCGATGTCCGCCTGGTCGAGCGCCTCCCGGGTGTCGAGCGCGGCCCGGTACCGCGAGTACGCGGTCAGCCGGTCCGCCAACTGTTCCGCGGTGAAGGGCTTGGTCAGATAGTTCAGCGCCCCGTGGGCCAGCGAGGCGCGGACGGTCGCCGCGTCGGTGGCGGCGGTCAACATGATCGCGTCGGTGCTCAACTCGGCGAGCAGGTCCAGACCGGACGCGTCGGGCAGGTACCGGTCCAGCAGCACCAGGTCGGGCTTCTTCTCCGCGATCGCGGCGCGGGCCTCGGCGACCGTACGGGCGGTCCCCACGACGGTGCAGCCGTCCACCCGCTCGGTGAACGCCACGTGGATCTCGGCGACCCGGAAATCGTCCTCGACCACCAGCACCCGGATCGGTCTCATGACGCATCCTCTCCGGTGCTGAGCACGCCCGGCAACTGGGCGACGAAGACCGCCCCGTGCCCCGCGTCGCCGGGATCGACCAGTTCGACGTCGCCGCCCTGGCTGCGGGCGGCCTGTCGGGCCAGCGCCAGCCCCAGGCCGTGGCCCGCGGTCAGCCGGGTGGTCACCCCGTCGGCGAAGATCGACGCGCGCAGCTCCGCCGGTACGCCGTCGCCGGAATCGGCCACCGACACGTGCAGCGTGTCGCCCTCAGCCAGCAGCGTGATCTCCACCCGGGCCGGTTGCCGGGTACCGAGCCGGGCCGCGCGGACCGCGTTGTCGACCAGGTTGCCGACCACGGTGGTCACCTCCACCGGGGCGCTGACCGTGCGGGGAACCCAGCTCGTGTCGGCGACCTCGAGCCGCACGTCGGACTCGGTGGCCTCGGCGGTCTTGCCGGCCAGGAACGACTGGAGGTACGGATCGTGCACGGCGGCGGGCACCGGACCGGCCCCGGCCGGCGACGACCCGGACAGCGCGTGCAGGTACTCCACGGCCTCCGCGTGATGGTCGGTCTGGAGCAGGCCGGCCAGCGTGTGCAGCCGGTTGGCGAACTCGTGCCGTTGGGCGCGCAGCGCCTGGGACAGCGACCGCACCGCGTCGAGTTCCCGGGTGAGTGTCTCCAGGTCCGTGCGGTCCCGCAGAGTCAGTACGGTGCCCAGGTCGTGGCTGTCGCGGCGGACCTGGCGCCTGGTCACGACCAGGACCCGGTCGCCGGCCACCGCCATCATCCGGTCGCTCGTGGTCTGCCCGGACAGCGCGGCCCGCAGCCGGATCGGCAGGTCGAGATCGGCGGCCAGGGTGCCGGCCGGGCAGTCGATGCCCAGCAGCCGGGCCGCCTCGTCGTTGCAGACCGACACGACCCCGTCGCGGCCGACCGCGAGTACGCCCTCGCCGACGCCGTGCAGGACGGCCTCGCGTTCCTGCACCAGCTCGGCCAGTTCGTGCGGTTCCAGGCCGAGTGTCTGGGTCTTCAGCCGGCGCGCGAGCAGCGCGGACCCGGCGACGCCGAGCAGCAGGGAGCCGGCCGCGAACAGCCCGGCGTCGCCGAGTACCCGCAGTACGTTGGCCCGGATGTCGCGGGCCGCGAAGCCGACACTGACCTCACCCACGATGTCGTGGTTGGCGTCGTACACCGGTACCTTGCCCCGCGCGGACAGGCCGAGCGTGCCACGTTGCACGTTGACCACCTCGTGGCCGGCCAGCGCGCGCGACGGGTCGGTACTGACGTGCCGCCCGATCTCGGCGGGGTGCGGGTGGGAGAGCCGGATGCCGGCGTTGTCGGTGACGACGACGAACAGTGCGTGGGTGTGCTGGCGTACCCGCGCCGCGCGGTTGCGGACCACCTGCCGAGGGTCGCCGGCCGCGATGCCCTCGGCGATGTCGGGGTCGGCGGCGACCGACCGGGCCACGGCCAGCGCCTGCTGCTCGTAGCGGTCCGTGAGCTGCTGATCCAGCAGCCAGCCGACCAGCGCGAACCCGACGCCGACGACGAGTGCGACCACGCCGATCTGCAGCGCCAGGATCTGGCGGTCGAAGCGGATCCGGGGCCGGCCGCCCGGTGCCCGGCGGGTCCAGATCGCCGCCGCCCGCGCCACCGCCGCGCGCAGAATGCGCAAAAGACGGACAACGCTGTTTGAGCGAACAACTTCGACAAGGTTTGCCACGTGGGCCAGTTCACCTAACGTCCAGCGCCGGAGGCAAGTCGCCCATCCGGGCAGCCCGCTCCGGACAGAGCGGCCCTCCGGGGACGGAAGGGGACCAGGTGAACGATCCCGTGATCGAACTGCGGGGCGCGACCAAGCGGTTCGCGTCGGGCACCGGTGGGGTGCACACCGCGGTGCAGGACCTCACCATGCGGGTGGGCGCGGGGGAGTTCGTCGCCGTGGTCGGACCCACCGGTTGCGGCAAGTCGACCACGCTGTCCCTGGTGTCCGGGCTGGAACCGGCGTCCGAGGGAAGCGTGCTGGTACGCGGCGAACCGGTACGCGGCATCCCTCGCGGCGTCGGCTACATGTTCCAGAACGACGCCGTACTGCCCTGGCGCTCGGTGCTGGACAACGTCGCCGCCGGCCCCCGGTACCGCGGCGTCGGCCGGGCGCAGGCGCGCGAACTGGCCCGTACCTGGGTGGAACGGGTCGGACTCGGCGGCTTCGAGCGCTACTACCCGCACCAGCTGTCCGGTGGCATGCGCAAGCGCGTCGCGCTGGCCCAGACGCTGGTCAACGAGCCCGAGATCATGCTGATGGACGAGCCGTTCAGCGCCCTGGACGTGCAGACCCGCGGACTGATGCAGGACGAGCTGCTGCGGCTGTGGTCGGGAACCGGTGCGGCCGTCGTGTTCGTGACCCACGACCTGGAGGAGGCCGTCGCCCTGGCCGACCAGGTCGTCGTGATGACGGCCAGTCCGGCCACGGTCAAGGCGAGCTTCGCCGTACCGCTGCCGCGTCCCCGCGACGTGGAGGAGATCCGGCTGACCCCCGAGTTCCTGGACATCTACCGGGAGGTCTGGGAAAGCCTGCGGACCGAGGTCGCCCGGGCCCGGGAGGAGGCGAGCGGACGTGTCGCCTGACCTGGACTCCACGATGGACCGGACGACCACACCGTCCACACCGGACAGCTCCGGACCGGACGCCGGGGTGCTCAGCGGCGCCCAGCAGCGTCGGCGGCACCGGCGGCGCCGAGGCCTGGTCTGGGTGGTACGGATCGCCGCCGTGATCGGCTGGCTGGTCAGCTGGCAGCTCACCGCCACGTACTGGATCGACCCGTTCTACTACTCGAAGCCGACGGCGATCTGGCACCGGCTGGTCGGTTGGTTCACCGAGGGCACCTCGTTCGGCTCGATCTGGACCCAGATCGCGGTGACGCTGGAGGAGGCGGCGGCCGGCTTCGTGATCGGCGCGATCGCCGGGGTGATCCTCGGCATCGTGCTGGGCCGCAGCCGGTTCCTGGCGGACGTGTGCGCCCCGTTCATCAAGGCCGCCAACGCGGTACCGCGGATCGTGCTGGCCTCCCTGTTCATCATCTGGTTCGGCCTGGGCATGTCCTCGAAGATCGCCACCGCGGTGGTACTGGTCTTCTTCGCGGCGTTCTTCAACGCCTTCCAGGGCGCCCGCGAGGTCGACCGCAACCTGATCAACAACGCCCGGATCCTGGGCGCCAGCCGGTTCGCGCTGCTGCGCACCATCGTGGTTCCCAGCGCCACGTCCTGGATCTTCGCCTCGCTGCACACCGCGTTCGGGTTCGCCCTGATCGGTGCGGTGGTCGGTGAGTTCACCGGCGCCGACAAGGGCATCGGGCTGTTGATCACCACCGCCCAGGGCACGTTCGACGCGGCCGGCATCTACGCCGGGATGATCATCATCACCGTGATGGCGCTGCTCGCCGAGTGGTTGATCTCCACCGCGGAGAACCGGCTGCTGCGCTGGCGGCCGCCGGCGCCCGGTGCCGAGACGCAGACCTGAATCCCCCTATCCGGTGTCAGGAGTGAGAGTGATGCGCACACGAACCGTTGTGGCCGCCGCGCTGGCGGTCGCCCTTCTCGCGGGTACGGCGGCCTGCCGCGACTCGCGGGGCAGCAAGTCCGCGGATGGCGGGGACTCCTCCGTCTCCATCATGGTCGGCGGGATCGACAAGGTGATCTACCTGCCGGCGAAGCTCACCGACCAGTTGGGCTACTTCAAGGACGAGGGTCTCGACGTCAAGCTGCTGACCGAGCCGGCCGGCGCGCAGGCCGAGAACGTCCTGATCTCCGGGGACGTGCAGGGCGTGGTCGGTTTCTACGACCACACCATCGACCTGCAGACCAAGCACAAGTGCGTGCAGAGCGTGGTGCAGTTCGCCGACGTGCCCGGCGAGGTGGAGATGGTGGCGGCGGGCCAGGCGTCGAAGATCCGGTCACCCAAGGACTTCAAGGGCCACAAGATGGGCGTGACCAGTCCCGGTTCGTCCACCGACTTCCTCACCCAGTACCTGGCCACCAAGCACGGAGTGTCCACAGCGGACTACACGACGGTGAAGGCCGGCGCGGGTCAGACGTTCATCGCGGCCATGGAGAACGGTGGCATCGACGCCGGCATGACCACCGACCCGACCGTGGCGCAGCTGGTGAAGTCCGGCAAGGGCAAGGTCATGCTGGACATGCGTACCGAGGAGGGCGCCCGCGCCGCGCTCGGCGGGCTGTACCCGTCCAGCTCGCTGTACATGGACTGCGCCTACGTGGCCCAGCACAAGCAGACAGTACAGAAGCTGGCCAACGCGTTCGTCAAGACGCTGAAGTGGATCAAGAGCCACGACGCCCGACAGGTCGCGGCGAAGATGCCCCCGGGCTACGCGCTGGGCGGCAAGGCGCTGTACGAGAAGTCGGTGCACGACACGATCGGCATGTTCAACGGTGACGGGAAGATGAAGGCGGAAGGCGCGAAGAACGCACTGCACGTGCTCGGCCAGTTCTCCCCGAACGTCAAGGGCAAGGAATCCACCGTGGATCTGTCCAAGACGTACACGACCCGGTTCGTGGACAACGCCAGCTGACCGGACACCCCCAGGTGCGGTCCCGCCACTCGGGCGGGGCCGCACCGGTGTGTTGCGCGCCGGGCGTCAGCGCCCGCTGCCGGCGCCCTTGGAGACCAGCTCCGGATGGGTCAGCAGGAAGTCGTCGACCTTGTCGGTGCGCAGCGCCTTGAACAGCGCGTCGTCCACCGGCTGCAGCGTCTCGTTGCCGTCGGGCAGCGTCTCGTGCGCGATCTGCAGCGTCACCAGTTTCGACGGCGTGACCTGGTGCAGCGCCAGGGCGAGGTCGACGATGCCGTATCCGTTGAGATCCACGGTCAGCGCCTTGCCGGCCGCCTCCAGGACCGCGTTCATCTTGCTCGGGCTGGTCAGCACCCCGCGCTGGGTGGCCTGCTTGAGGATCTGCTTGATGAACTGCTGCTGCATCCGCTGCCGACCGTAGTCGCTGTCGGAGTAGTTGTACCGCTGGCGCACCAGGTTCAGCGCCATCTCCGCGTCGTAGTGGTGGCAGCCGGCCTGGAAGGTGAGGGTCTTGTTGCTGACGCCGGGCTGGGTGGAGGTGAAGCCCTCCTCGAGGCAGAGCGTCACGCCGCCGAGCTGCTCGGTGATGGCCTTGAAGCCGTCCCAGTTGACCAGCGCGGCCATCTGGAAGTTCTCGCCGGTCACCTGCTTGAGCGTCTTCTTCAGCAGGGTCATGCCGCCGGCCACGTCCTGGTAGTCCTTCGCGCCGTGCGCGAACGCGGCGTTGATCTTCTCGGTCGAGCCCTCGAAGTCGGAGGGCGCGAAGGCGGGGATGTCCACCTCCAGATCGCGGGGGATCGACAGCAGGTACGCGCTGTCCAGCGTCCGGGGGATGTGCAGCCACATGATCGTGTCGGAGCGGGGCTTCTCCTTCGACTCCTTCCAGCTGTGCCGGAAGTCGCTGCCGGCGAGCAGGACGTCCAGCGGGCCGGTGACGTGCTCCCGGTGCTGGCCGTCGCCGTCACCGAGCAGGTCGTCCTGGGTCACCGCGTTGTCCACGTGGCTGGCGAGCGCGGCGGTGCCCGCGTACGTGCCGGCACTGGCGATCGTGAGCACTGTGCCGAACACAAGGCACAATTTCGCCCATAACGGTGTGTGATGCTTGCTGGCGCCCACAGTTTCCCTCCCGGCTCAGGTTCCGCAGTATCCCCCAACCCGGTCGGTACGGAACAGTCGGCGCACGAG
>JBAUUM010000982.1:0-4639 GCA_049582705.1 Actinocatenispora sp. | reverse complement strand
GCCCACGGCGCCGCGGGCCCGGTGGGCCGGGCAGCCCGGGTCCGGTGGCTGGGCGGCCGACTCGATGGTGGGTCGGCGCTGGACCGACCAAGACTAAACATGTTCGAACGGAAGTGTGTCACATCGCGGCCAACGGCGGCGCCCGCGGGTTCCCCCGTACGGTCCGTGCTGTCGGCGTACCGGACCGGTGCCGTCCGGGTCGTTCCGGTCCGGGGCACCGAACGTACACGGCGTCCGGTTCGCAGCAATGGCACTGATAGCTGGGAGTTTCGTGCAGATCGAGCGACCGCCGAGGTGTGGGGGCTTGACAGCGTCAAGACCGGGCGATCAAATGTGGTGACTTTTGGAGAGTCGCGTTTGATTCTTCGTCTTCGTGGAGGGGTTTCCATGGCGCAGTCCCCGAACGACCCGGTCCCCGGCATCGGCGGCCCGGCGGTCTCCCGACGCACCGTCCTGCGCACCGCCGCGCTCGGTGCCGGCGCGCTCGCGCTGCCCGGACTGCTCGCCGCGTGCGGCGGCGGACCCGGCGACGAGATCACGTTCGGGTCGAACTACTCGGACCCGATCCCGAAGAAGGCCATGGCCAACGTCATGAAGGCCTTCGAGAAGAAGTCCGGCAAGACCGTCAAGGTCAACACCGTGGACCACAACAGCTTCCAGGAGAACATCAGCCGCTACCTCAAGGGCAACCCGGACGACGTGTTCAGCTGGTTCGCGGGCAACCGGATGAAGTTCTTCGCCAAGCAGGGCCTCGCCGTCGACGTCTCCGACGTGTGGAAGAAGCTGACCGGCTTCAGTCCCGCGATGAAGAAGGCGGCCACCGCCGAGGACGGCAAGCAGTACTTCGTGCCGATCTACAACTACCCGTGGGCGATCTTCTACCGGCCCAGCCTCTTCTCCGACAAGGGTTACGAGATCCCGAAGACCCTCGACGACCTGATGGCGCTGTGCAAGAAGATGAAGAAGGACGGGCTGACCCCGTTCGCGCTGGGCGAGAAAGACGGCTGGCCCGCGATGGGCACGTTCGACCAGCTCAACATGCGCACCAACGGCTACGACTTCCACATCAGCCTGATGGACGGCAAGGAGTCCTGGACCGACCCGAAGGTCAAGCAGGTCTTCTCCACCTGGGCCTCGCTGCTTCCGTACTGCCAGCAGGGCGCCAACGGCCGGACCTGGCAGGAGGCCGGTCAGTCGGTGCAGCAGAAGCAGTCCGCGATGCTGGTCTGCGGCTCCGGGCAGATCACCCAGCAGTTCCAGGGCGCGGACGCCAAGGACCTCGACTTCTTCCCGTACCCGGAGATCAACCCGGACTACGCGCAGGACGCGGTCGAGGCGCCGATCGACGGGTTCATGATCTCGGCGAAGGCCAAGGACGAGGACTCGGCCAAGAAGCTGCTCTCCTTCCTCGGCACCGCCGCCGCCGAGAACGCGTACCAGAAGATCGACTCCGGCAACCTGGCGGTCAGTTCCGGCGCGGACACGTCCGCGCTGAGCCCGCTGCAGAAGAAGTGCCGCGACTACATCGCCGGCGCGAAGCAGATCTCCCAGTTCATGGACCGCGACACCCGGCCCGACTTCGCCTCCACGGTGATGATCCCGTCGCTGCAGGCGTTCCTGAACGATCCGAAGGACATCGACGGGCTCTGCGGCAAGATCGAGCAGCAGAAGAAGAGCATCTTCGCCAGCGAGTGAGGGCGGGCCCGTGGCTTCGACGCAGCAGAGTCCGACCGGCCACCCCGGCCCGGCCACCCCGGCCGGACCGGGCGCCGGGTCGGCCCGCCCGGTGGTGCCCGCCCGGCGCCGGCGCCGCCGACTGACCCGCCGCGACGTACTCGTGCTGTCCGCGCTCATCGGCATCCCGGTGCTGCTGGACGTGGCGCTCATCTGGGGTCCGACGCTCGCGTCGATCGGCCTGTCGTTCACCGACTACAACGGCTTCACCGGCAAGGCCGTCGGGCTGCGCAACTACCACGACCTGTTCACCTCGTACCCGCCGTTCTGGCGCGCGGTCCGCAACAACGTGCTGTGGCTGCTGTTCCTCGGCGTGATCGCCACCCCGCTGGGACTGTTCTTCGCGGTACTGCTGGACAAGCGGATCCGGTTCGGCCGGTTCTACCAGAGCGCGCTCTACCTGCCGGTCGTACTGTCCCTCGCCGTCGTCGGGTTCATCTCGCAGCTCGTGTTCTCCCGCGACTACGGCGCGCTCAACAGCGTGCTGTCCAGCGCGGGCGCCATCGACAGGCCGGTGGACTGGCTGGGTGACCCGAGCATCAACATCTGGGCGATGCTGGTCGCCGCCGGCTGGCGGCATGTCGGGTACGTGATGATCCTGTACCTGGCCGGGCTCAAGGCCGTGGACCCGGCCCTGAAGGAGGCCGCCGCGATCGACGGCGCCGACGAACGGCAGACGTTCTTCCGCGTCGTGTTCCCGACCCTGCGGCCGGTCAACGTCCTGGTACTGGTCATCACCATCATCGAGGGCCTGCGCGCGTTCGACATCGTGTACGCGGTCAACCAGGGCCGCAACGGCCTGGAACTGCTCAGCGTGCTGGTGACCCAGAACATCGTGGGCGAGGCGAGCCGGATCGGCTTCGGCTCGGCGCTGGCCGTGGTGCTGCTCCTGGTCTCGATGGGCTTCGTCGTGACGTACCTGATCCAGATCTTCCGGGAGGACCGCCGATGACCGTGCTGACCGGCGGTCTGCGCCGCGACGACCCGGAGACCCCCGCCTCCGGTGACGCCCCGCGGCGTCCCGGCCGGCGGGTGCGTCCGCTGCGGATCCTGCTGTACGCGTTCCTCACCGCCGTGTCGCTCGGCTGGCTGCTGCCGCTGCTGCTCGCCGTGTACGCGTCCCTGCGGCCGTACTCCGACACCGCCCGGCACGGGTACTTCTCGCTGCCCGAGCGGCTGAGCCTGCACTACTACGCGGAGGCCTGGCACGCCGACCTGCCGCGGTACTTCCTCAACACGCTGCTGGTCGCGGTGCCCTCGGTGCTGGTCATCCTGTTCCTCGCGTCGTTCGTGGCGTTCGGGCTGGTGCGGCACCGGCTGCCGGGCGCGAAGGTGCTGCTGGTGCTGTTCACCGCCGGCAACCTGCTGCCGCCGCAGGTGATGCTCACCCCGCTGTACGCGCTCTACAACAAGGTGCCGCTGCCGTACTCGATGTCGAGCTCGATGACCCTGTACGACTCGTACTGGGGTCTGATCGCCATCCATGTCGCGTTCCAGGGCGGATTCTGCATCTTCGTGCTGTCCAACTTCATGCGGACGCTGCCCGAGGAACTGACCGAGGCGGCCATCGTGGACGGCGCGTCGGTATGGCGGCAGTACTGGCAGATCACCCTGCCGCTGGTGCGTCCGGCGCTGGGTGCGCTCGCCACGCTGGAGTTCACCTGGATCTACAACGACTTCCTGTGGGCGCTGGTACTGATGTCCACCGGCGACAAGATGCCGGTCACCAGCGCGCTGAACAACCTGCGCGGCCAGTTCTTCACCGACTACAACCTGCTCGCCGCCGGCTCGGTACTGGTGGCGCTGCCGACCATGATCGTCTTCTTTGCGCTGCAGAAACAGTTCATCTCCGGGCTCACCCTCGGCTCCACCAAGGGCTGAGGTGGCCTAGGCTTCCTGGGTATGGACGGGTCTGGAAGTACCGGGCCCCGGGCCGCGACGGCGGACCACCGGGGCTCGAGGGTCACACACCAGGCCGCGTCGGGGTCACAGTCGGACCCCGGCCGGCTGAGACGGTGGCTGGCGCGGGCGGTGGCACGCCTGGCCGACACCGCGATACGACTGCTCGGCGAGGGACCGGCGGCGGGCCGGGAGGAGATCAGCGGGGCCGAGCTGCGCGATCTGGTGGCCGCGAACACGGTGCTGAAGGCCGAGGAACGACGGCTCATCGACGACGTACTCTCCGCCGGGCGGCGGCCGATCCGTGAGGTGATGGTGCCCCGCACGGAGGTCCTGTTCCTGGCCGCGAACCTGACGGTCAGTCGGGCGCTGCGGCAGGTCCGCGACGTGGAGCACTCCCGCTACCCGGTGGTCGAGGAGACCAACGACAACGTGATCGGGTTCGTGCGGATGCGCGACCTGTTGGTCCGGCGGGACGGCGACCGGACGGTCACCGTCGGGCAGCTCAGCCGGGAGATCAAGCACCTGCCGACGAGTAAGCGGCTGGTGGACGCGCTGTCCGAGCTGCGCGGCGAAGGCTTCCCGATGGCCGTGGTGGTCGACGAGTACGGCGGCACGGCCGGGATCGTGACCATGGAGGACCTGATCGAGGAGCTGGTCGGCGAGATCCGCGACGAGCTGGCCGTCGCGGACCCGGTGGTGGGCACGCCGCCGGAGGTGCCGGGCCTGACGAACCTCGCCGATCTCGCCGAACGTACCGGCCTGCGCCTGCCGGACGGGCCGTACGAGACGGTCGGCGGCTACCTGATGGCGACGCTCGGCAAGGTGCCCTCGGTGGGCGACCGGGTGGAGGTCGCCGGCTGGCAGCTGTCCGTGCTGGCGTTGGACGGCCGCCGGGTCGACCGGGTCGGCCTGGTGGAACACCCGGAGGCGGGTCCGGCCCCGGCACGGCCCGCCGGCGCCGTGGAGCTGCCGGCGTCCCGGGCGGAGGCGTCCAGGGCGGAGG
>JBAUUM010000981.1:0-2823 GCA_049582705.1 Actinocatenispora sp. | reverse complement strand
GGTCGGTGCGCACGGCCCGCAGTTCGTCGCCGGCGAGCACGTCGACCCGGCCGGTCGGACGCTCCGGGTGCGCCGCCATCGACTCCAGCGCCGTCAACAGCTGGTCCACCAGCCACCGGGCACCGGTGGCGTCCCAGCGGTCCGGTCGGTACGACAGGCGCACCAGCAGTTCCCGGCCGACGGTGACCGCGACGGTCAGCGGGTAGCTTGTCTGCTCGCGGGTACTGACCTGCTCGACGGTCAGCCCGCCGTCCTCGCCGTCGGTGGGCGCCGGGTAGTTCTCGATCACCAGGATGCTGTCGAACAGCGGTTGTCCGGCGGGCAGCCCGACGACGCGTTGCGCGTCGGCGAGCGAGCTGTACTCGTAGTCGCGCAGTTCCAGCAGGTCGTCCTGGGCCTGACGCAGCACGTCGCGGACCGGCCCGTCGTGCGGCAGCGCGACCCGTACCGGCAGTGTGTTGATGAACAGCCCGAGCATCGACTCCACGCCCGGCAGCTCGGGCGGGCGGCCCGACACGGTGCTGCCGAACACGACGTCGTCGGTGCCGGTGTGCCGGCCGAGCACCACCGCCCACGCGGTGTGCAGCACGGTGCTCAGCGTGAGGTGTTCCCGGCGGGCGAACTCGACCAGCCGGGCGGTGCGGTCCTCCGGCAGCGTCACCACCAGGTCGACGGTGCGGGCGCCCGACTGGTCCGGTGCGTCGGCGTCGCCGCCGATGCGGGTCGGTTGGGTGAACCCGGCCAGCCGGCGCCGCCAGTACCGGTCCGCGGCGGGCCGGTCCTGCGCCGCCAGCCAGTCCAGGTAGTCGCCGAACGGGCGGGCCGGCGCGGCGTCGAGCACGCGACCGACGGCCGCCCGGGCGTAACCGGTGAAGAACTCGGCGAGCAGCCGGGCGCTGCTCCAGCCGTCCAGGATGATGTGGTGGCTGGTCACCACCATGACGTGCGACTCGTCGGCCAGCGAGACCAGCGCCACCCGCAGCAGCGGCGCCGCCGCCAGGTCGAAGCCCGCCGCGCGGTCCGCGGCCAGCCAGTCCCGCAGCCGGCCCGGGTCGTCCCGGCAGTCGACCTCCTCGACACCGATCTCGACCCGGTCGTGGACCACCTGGACGGGCTCGTCACGGTCCCGCCAGTGCACCGAGGTGCGCAGCACCGGATGCCGCGCGGCCAGGTCCTGCCAGACCCGCCGGGCGACCTCCGCCCGCAGGGCTCCGCGCAGCCGCAGCTCGACCTGCACCACGTACTGTCCGGGCTCCTCGCCGGTCAGCGCGTGGAACAGTAGCCCCTGCTGCAGCGGCGACAGCGGGTACCGGTCCCGATCGGTGGCCGGCACCGGGCTGCCCGTACAGAGCTGGCCGCCTGTACCGAACTGGCCGGCTGGGACCGGCTGGCCGGCCAGGCTGCCGGGCTGGCCGGCCGGAACCGGCTCGCCGGGCAGGTCGGCGAGCGTGGCCAGGTAACCCTCGGCCAGTCGGCGTACCGCTGCTGTGTCGTCGTGGTCGGGCGAGTAGCCGAACGTCATCCGCAGCCGACCGCCGAACACCCCGCCGTTGATCTCGATCCGGTGCTCGCGGGCGCCGCCCACACCGGAGTCGGGCCCGCTGTCCTCCGTCGCCGGGCCGAACAGCGTCCCCGCGGACCCGGCCGGGTCGAACCGGCCCAGGTAGTTGAAGCTGACCTGCGGTACCGGCAGGTCGGCCAGTTCCCCGCACAGGTGGCGCAGCACACCGAAGCCGATCCCCCCGTGCGGTACCCGTCGCAGTGCCGCGCTGGTCGCGCGCAGCGTCCCGGCGGCATCGTCCGGGTCGGGGCAGCCCAGTCGCACCGGGTACAGCGCGGTGAACCAGCCGACCGTCCGGTGCAGGTCCACCTCGGCCGACACCTCGTCGCGGCCGTGACCCTCCAGGTCGACGGCGAGTTCGGGTTCCCCGGTCCAGCGTCGCCACGCGGTCACCAGGGCCGCCAGCAGGACATCGGTGATCCGGGTGCCGGGAAGCCGGCCAGCCGAGGTCAGCAGCGCCGTGGTGGCCGCCTCGTCGAGTTCCACGGTCATGTCCCGGCTGCCGGCCAGCTCGCCGTACCCGCTCCCGGCCGGGCGGCCGTCGACCCGGGCGGCGGCCCAGTACCCGCGCTCGGTCCGCAGCTCGGCGGAGTCGGCGTAGCGGGCCAGTGCCTCGGCCTGGTCGCGTACCGAACCGGTCGGCGCCGCCGGCGTCGGTGGCTCGGCACCGGCCAGCCTCCGGTACCCGTCGGCCAGGTCCTCCAGCAGGACGTGCCACGACACAGCGTCGACGACGAGATGGTGGGCGGCCAGCAGAAGCCGGCGCGGACCGGCCGGGTCCAGGGTGAACAGCGCGGCCCGCAGCAGCGGCGCCCGGTCCAGGTCCATGCCGGCCTTCAGCGCCGCGCACCGGGCGGTCAGCGCCGCGGTCCGCTCCGCGGGCGGCAGCGTGGACAGGTCGACGTGCGCACAACCCACCGGGTCGTGCCCACCGGGCGCGGCGATGTGCTGGCACCAGCCGTCGGGTCCGGCGACGAACCGGGCCCGCAGCGCCGCATGCCGTTCGACCAGGCCCTCGATGGCACGCGCGAGCAGCTCGGCGTCCGTGTCCGCGGCGACGCTGACCAGTACCGACTGGGTGAAGTGGTGCCGGTCGCGCAGCGGTCGGTCCAGGAACCAGCGCTGCATCGGCAGCAGTGGTACCGGGCCGTGCACCGAGGCGGCGGGGTCGCCGGGCGTTGCGGTGGGCTCGGCGCTCGCCGCGGCGAGGGAGGCCACGGTCTGGTGCCGGAACATCTGCCGGGGCGTGATCACCACGCCCC
>JBAUUM010000980.1:0-2285 GCA_049582705.1 Actinocatenispora sp. | reverse complement strand
CTCCACCCGGTCGGGGGAGGGCCCCCGACTCCCCCCAGAATTTTCCGGCGCGACGGTGATGGGTGCAGCGCGGGGGCGTGTGACTCCTTGTTGCGGCTGGACCGTCTCATTTGTTGGCGCGCGGGCTTTTGGGGTCACGACGTTCAACATCGTTTGGGGCGGCCGGGACGGGGCAAGGTTACGGCGTAGCGACCTTTACAGCGTGTAGATGACGGCGGGCCCGGTGTCGTTGCGGGTGAGGCCGAGGCCGTCGATGGGGGCGAGGAGGGCCTTCTCGTAGGGGGTGCCGCGCAGGTTGGCTCGCAGGACGACCACGGTGTGGACGCCGAGAGCGCGCAGGTAGCTGACGCTCTGCTGGTCTGGGAAGGACGTGGCGACGCGGCGGATCTCGTCCTGCTTCGTCGGTTGGAAGCCGCTGCCGCCGTTGACGAGGGTCGGGAAGCCGTCCGTGGACCAGTACATGTAGCGCTCGTCGGTGAGCTGGTCGGTCGGCAGGATCAGGGCGGGTCCGGCGAGGTGCTTGACCGCGGTGGGCTCGGTCGGGACCTCCCAGTGCGGCGTCCGGTTCCAGCCCTCGATGAGTACCAGGACGAGCGGGATGGCGATCAGGACGCGGAGGGCCGGGCCGAGCCGTTCCGGGTTGCGGCCACGGGAGAGTGCGACGGCGTCGGCCCGCCGGCCGAACCTGCTGACCGCGCCGGCGGCGAGCAGGGCGAGCAGCAGGGTCGTCCACACCACGAGGCGGCCGGGGGTGCGGATCGCGTCCCAGGCCGGCAGGTGGTCGTGCAGCGGCAGGTAGGTGTACTTCCCTCCGCCGGGGAACCGGGTGCCCATGGCGAGTACGACGCTGACCACGACGCCGAGCGCCATCAGCGCCCGCGCGGTCACGCTCCACACCGAGACGACCAGGCCGAGCAGGGCGAAGGCCAGGAGTACGAGGCCGATCAGCAGGGTCATCTCGGGCTGGAACGGCAGCGCCTCGCGTGCCTTGGCGTGCGCGTCGCCCCACAGCCAGGACTGTTCCGGGGCGATGAAGAAGCCCTGCCACGGCGGGGAGAACCAGTCCAGTTCGGCGGCGGTGCGCCGGGCGTACGGGTGGGCGTGCACGGCCCGTAGGTAGGGCAGGCCCATGTAGAGGCAGGTGAGGGCGAACACTGCGATGCCCGCGACGTTGCCGAGCAGGAGCGGCAGCGGGAACGGCCGGCGACCGGGGACCGGGTCTTCCGCCGTGGGTGGCGCATGGTCCGTGCCGCCGGTCGCCGGCTCGGCCGTGGCGGGGACATCGGGACCGGCCGGGGTGTCGGCTGCCTCGGTCGGCGGTGCGGCCGTGTCGGTCGCCTCGGTCGGGCGTGCGGCCGGGTCGGCGGTGGCGGTCACCTTGGCCGCGGCGTCGGCGGCGGTGGTGGCCTCGGTTGGTGTGGCGGTCGCTTCCGATTCGTCGGCGGTGGTCGCTTCGGCCGGATCGGACGGGTGGGCGCCTTCGGTGCGGGTCAGTCGTTCGGTGGCGCCGGTGAGTTGGACGGTCGGGGCGGTGGCGGGGCGACGGAAGAACCACAGCACGCCGGCGACCACGAGGACGACGGCGAGTCCGCCGAGTACGTAGGCGAACGGCAGGCCCAGGCCGAACCCGAGGGTGACCTGCCAGGCGGCGACCAGCCATCCGCCGAGGGCCCAGCCCCAGCGCGGCGGGCGTGGCCGGGCGGACCGGCGCAGCGTGAAACCGTGTCCCCGGGCGATCATCGCCAGCGCCAGCGCGATCCCGCCGGTGGACAGGATGTTCAGGTGCCCACCGTGCGCCAGTCGCCACGGGGCGTACGCGAACGCGGCGCCGGCCATCGCGGCGGCGGTCCGGCGCGCGCCGAGCTGCCGGGCCAGCGCGTACACGCCGACGAACGCCAGCGCGTACGCGAGGACGAACAGCACGTTGTAGTGGACGAGCGCGGCGACCGGGCCGGAGCCGAGCATGCCGAGCGGGGCATAGCCGAGCAGGCTGTCCGAGAACGCGAGGCTGTCGGACTCGGGGTAGAAGGTGTTGCTGTCGAAGATGTGCAGCGGGTCGGTCAGCAGCGCGTGCCCGTCCCAGGCGACCTGCCAGGTCTGCAGCAGCGGATCGTAGACGTCCTGCGGGATGGTGCTGCCGGGATGCAGCATGGTCGGCCAGGTCATCAGGACGGCGAGCAGTACCGAGGCGACGCTGGCGATGGTCCATTCGTGCCCGGCGAACCGTGCGGCCACCGCGACGGCGCGGCGCAGGGGGCCGGGCGGCCGCTGCTCGGCGGGGGCGA
>JBAUUM010000979.1:0-8899 GCA_049582705.1 Actinocatenispora sp. | reverse complement strand
GGACAGGTACCGGCCGGCCTGGCGCCACAGGACCGCCGCCCGGACACCGACCACCAGCCAGATCGCCGCGACGAGGCCGAACGCCCACACCTCGGGGTCGGTACGCCACCCGGACAGGCGCACCACGCCGAGGGCGCCCACGACCAGGCACATCAGGGCGGAGTACACGGCGAGACCGGCGAACAGCCACCGTCGGACACGCAACGAGAGGGACATACCTTCCATATACCCGTTTCGCCGGCTCGGCAACCCCCCGGCGTCACCCGCCCCGTCCGGCGACGCGCCCCGGCCGACGTGTTCGGCGACGACCGGCGGCGCCGGCCGGTGGTCGGGCGGGGGCCTCGTCGTACCGCCACGGCACACTGCGCGGATGTCCTTCGACGTGCATCTGAGCGTTGTCTTCCACTGCGGGCGGAACGACGGTGTCGCCGCGCTCGCCCGCCGGCACCTGCCCCGGCTCGACGACGACGCGCCCTGGGAGGCGGGCCAGTTCCTCACGGCGCTGGGCGACCGGACCGGCGAGAACCCGGGACCGAAGGGCGGACTCAGCCTCTGGGGCCTGGTCGGCAACTACACCGACCCGGACGACTTCGTCTCGCACCTGGAGGCGTTCTGGCTGGACCTGTTCTTCGTCGAGGGCGGCCCGGGAGCGTACGCGCACGTCATCGTCTTCTACGAGTACGAGCAGTTCGAGTTCGCCAACGCCGTCGAGATCTCCCTCGCCGACGAGTCCGCGGACCGGAGCGCGGCCACGCTCGTCGTCCGTACGCACGAGGAGCTTCCGTTCGGCTGGCTGGGGTGACGAGGGCCGGGAGCCCGGTGCGGGTCGCGGTGCCGGGTGATCGGGCTAGGTGGTCGGCGTCCAGAGCTGGTCGGCGTCGCCGGCGGCGACACTGTTTCGGTAGATGCCGATCTTGCGGTCGATGACCGTCAGGTTCTCCTGGACCTCGGCGAGCCTGGCGACGACCTGGACGCGGTGTGCCTCCATCAGGGCCAGCCGCTCGTGTTCGTTGCCCGGTCCGGCGGCGACGAGTTCCGCGTAGCGGCGGATTGTACGGATGGGCATGCCGGTGGCACGCAACTTGGTGCAGACGGTGATCCAGTGCAGGTCACGGTCGTGGTAGCGGCGCCGCCCGCCGCCGGTGCGGTCGACGGGGGTGACGACCAGGCCGGCACGTTCGTAGTAGCGCAGGGTGTGCGCGCTGACCCCGGTGCGGCGGGCTGCCTCGGCGATGCTCAGGCCCGGGTCGGGTACGGGCTCGGCCGCCGGCTGCGGTTTGACTTCGAGCACGCTCTAAATCCTAGCGTCGTGGTCATGAGTGCTCCAGCGCTGCCGGGCGCCGACACCGGCGGTCTCAGTCCACGCCGCCGACTACTGGTTCTCGCGGTCTGCTGCGCCAGCATCGTCGTGGTCGTCATGGACATTTCCATCGTCAACGTCGCGCTGCCCTCGATTCGCCGCGAACTGGACGCCCCGGTGGCCGGCCTGCAGTGGACGGTCGACGCGTACACCCTGGTACTGGCCAGCTTCCTGCTGGTGGCCGGGTCCGCCGCGGACCGGTTCGGCCGGCGACGCGTCTTCCAGGTCGGCCTGGCCGCCTTCGGGCTCGGCTCGCTGCTGTGCAGCGTGGCGCCGGGCATCGGGTGGCTGGTCGCGGCGCGGGCGCTGCAGGCCGTCGGCGGCACGATGCTCAACCCGGTGGCGATGGCGATCGTGGCCACCACGTTCCCTGCCCCGGCAGAACGGGCCCGCGCCATCGGTGTGTTCGGTTCGATGTCCGGCCTGTCCCTGGCGCTGGGGCCGATCCTCGGCGGCGCCCTGGTCGACGGCTTCGGCTGGCGCGCCATCTTCTGGATCAACGTACCGATCGTGGCCGCCGCGATCGTCTGCGCCGCGCTGTTCGTGCCCGAGTCCCGCGCACCCCGGGCGCGCCGGTTCGACCCGGTGGGCCAGGTCCTGGTGATCGTCACGCTGGGCAGCGTCGTCACCGCGATCATCGAGTCGCGCGGCATGGGCTGGACGTCACCGGTCATCCTCGGCCTGCTCGCCGTCGCGGTACTCGGTGTGGTGGGCATCCTCCGCCACGAAACGCGTCGCGCCGACCCGCTGCTGGAACTGCGCCTGTTCCGCAGCGTGTCGTTCAGCGCGGCGATCGTGATGGCGCTGTTCGGCCTGTGCGGGTTCGGCGGGTACCTGTTCGTCACCACCCAGTACCTGCAGCACGTGCGCGGCATGTCCGCGCTGGCGGCCGGGCTGTGCCTGCTGCCGGTCGGGGTGCTGGTCGTGGCGGTCTCCCCGGTCGCCGGCCGGCTGGTCGGTACCCGCGGTCCTCGACTGCCGCTGCTGGTCGCCGGCAGCGCGCTGGCACTGGGCGGCGCCGCGTCGACCTGGCTCCGACCGGACACCCCACTGCCGGCCGTACTCGCGGTCTACCTGCTGTTCGGGATCTTCCTCGGCGCCGTCAACCCGCCGATCACCAACACGGCCGTCGCCGGAATGCCGCGCTCGATGGCCGGGGTGGCCGCCTCGGTGGCCTCCGTCGGCCGGCAGACCGGTACCACGCTGGGCGTCGCGATCTCCGGCACGATCGTGGCGCCGGCGCTGGCCCGCGGTGGGGTCGCGTACACCCACGCGGAGCGCGGCGTGTGGTGGCTGGTGCTCGGCCTCGGCGTCGGCATCGTGGTGCTGGGGCTGCTCAGTACCGGTCGCTGGGCGCTGGCCACCGCCGACCGGGCGGCGGCGCTGTTCGACGGGATGGACCGCGGCGTCGACCCGCGCACCACCACCCTCACCCGCCGATGACCGGTACGGCGGGGGTGTCGTCAGTCCGATTCCCAGGGGTAGCCCCTGGTCACGAAGGCATCCCGGACCACGTCACGCTTGCCTTCGATCTCGCCGCGGAACAGCCGCCGGCCCTCCCTGCTCTCCACGACGGTCTTGTTGCCGTCCCGGTAGATGCCGGCGACGTTGCCGCGTTCGATCCGCCGGGTGTTGCCGCGTTCGACGACCTCGATGCCCGCATCCGAGACGAACAGCACCGGCGACTGGTGGATCACATACGCGGCGAACGCCGTACCGAGGACCAACCCCAGGAGCGGCCGGCCCCACATCGCCCAGTCCGAGTCGAACGACCCGACGAGCCGCAACGGTCCCTCGAACGGAACCCACGGGAGACCGGTCGCCCAGCGGGCGAGGAAGGGCACGGCCACGCCCAGACCCGTGCCCGCAGCCGCCCCGACGAGGAAGAGGAACACCTTCGCCGAACGGTCGAACCCCAGCCGGACCACAGACGCGCTCACCGCCACCCAACCTCTCAGATGCGAGCAGTACGGCACCGAGCATCGCACAGCACCAACGCCCCCAGCGTGGACGCACATTCATGCCGGCCGATGTCCGCGACGACTCCCGTCAGGTCGAGCCACCGGGTGAACGCCTCTCACCGCGGCTGCCGGGCCTGTCACGACGCGGCCCAGAGTTCGGACAGCCTGGCCGCTGTGTGGCCGGGACCGAGACCGGTGGTGTCGACGCGGACGTCGACAGCGGTGAGCCGGGCATGCTGGTCGTGAAGCTGGCGGAACTCGTCCCAGGAGAGGTGGACCGGGCGGGTGTGGGCGCGGCGAAGCGCTTCCGGATAGCTCACCGTGAGCTGGACGACGAGCGGGTCGGGCAGCAGCTGCCGGTAGCGGGCGGCGGTGTCCTCGGTCAGGACGTCCACGATCACGACATCGATTCCCTGTCCGGTGAAGTTGTTGGCCAGCGCACATCCGTTGAGTACGCCGAGGGCCTGTTGGGTGCGCCCGTCGTCGCCGTCCCACGGTGCGGAGTGACCGCTGACGACCATGTGCCGCACGTCGTCGACGTCGACCAGAGCGCACCGGGGACGGGCCGCGGCGAGGAGCCGACCGATGGTCGTCTTGCCCACCGCGGGCGGGCCGGTCAGTACGAGAACACGCACGTTGGGGATCATCCCGTGTCGCGGGGTGAGCGGTGGCGTTGCCCGATACCCGACGGGGGGCGGGTTCGGCGGGGTACGGTTTTGCGGTGCGACGCCTGATTGCGCTGGTCACGGGTGGGTTGCTGGTCGTGGCGGCGTTGCCGCTGGCGCTGTCCGGGCACGCGACCGCCGGCGCGCCGGCGATCTCGTGGCGCACCTGCGCCGAGCCGAGCCAGCGGGGATTTCAGTGCGCCAGGATCCGGGTGCCGCTCGACTACGCGCACCCGTACGGCCGGCACATCACGCTCGCCCTGATCCGCCACCGCGCGAGCGATCCGGGGCGGCGCATCGGCACGCTCTTCTACGAGCCCGGCGGGCCGGGTGTACCGGGCACGGAGTTCCTGCCCGCTCTCGCCTACGAGCGCTTCCCGGCCCCGATGCGGGCACGCTTCGACATCGTCAGCTGGGATCCGCGCGGCGTGGGCGCGAGTACCGCGGTGCGGTGCTTCGCCAGCCAGGACGCCGAGGACCGCTTCTTCGCCGGGTCACCGACGAGGAACGTCGACGGCTTCCCGGTCGGGCGGGGGCAGACGACGACCTGGATCGAGCGGTACCGGCGGTTCGGGGAACGCTGCGAGCGCCGCAACGGTCGCCTGCTCACGCACGTGTCCACGGTGGACACCGTGCACGATCTCGACCTGATGCGGCGACGGGTCGGCGAGCGCACGCTGAACTACGTCGGCACGTCGTACGGCACCTTCGTCGGCGCCGTCTACGCGAACCTGTACCCGGGTCGGATACGCGCGATGGCGCTCGACGGCGTCGTCGACCCGAGCGCCTGGACGCATCCGCAGATCCCGCAGAACGGCGGCCGGTTCCTGCCCGCCGGGCTGCGCTTCAAGGCGGACGTCGAGACGGCCAGGACCCTGCGGCGCTTTCTCGACCTGTGCGGGAGTACGGACACGGCGCACTGTGCGTTCTCCGCCGGGAGCCCGGGGGCGACGCGACACAAGTTCACCGAGCTGTTGGCGCGGCTGCCCGTGGCCCTGACGGCCGGGCAGACCACGTACGCGCGGGCGATCTCCGGTACCGTCCGCGCCCTCTACCTGCTGGCCAACTGGCCGCTCCAGGCGATCGACCTGCAGAAACTGTGGGAAGAGGGGCCGGCGGCCGTGCCCCCGCCGGCCAGCCGCAGCGACGGGCAGGAACTGGCGATCGCCTGCGGTGAGGTCCCCTCTCCGCCGGCCCGCGACTTCCCGTCCATCAACACGTTCGCGCTGCGCCGTTCCGGAGTGGTCGGACCGTTCTGGGCCTGGGACTACGAGCCCTGCGCCACGTGGCCGGTGCGGAGCGCCAACCGGTACGGCGGGCCGTGGAACCATCGCACCGCCAACCCGGTTCTGGTGATCGGCAACACCTTCGACCCCGCCACCCCGCTTCGAGGAGCCGTCGCGATGTCGCGGAAGCTCGCCCGGGCGCGCCTGCTGACGATGGACGGCTACGGCCACACGGCGCTGCTCAATCCGAGCGCCTGCGTGAACCGGTACGAAGCCCGCTACTTCGTCAGCGGAGCCCTGCCGCCGCGGGGGACCAGGTGCGCGCAGGACGGGAAACCGTTCGGCGGCTGAGCCCATGCCGTGCCGCGGGGGCGGACACCGTGCGGGAACCGACGTGGTGCGGCAGGTCAGCCGGCGTCGTGGCAGAACTTCGTGACGACGTCCACCCAGACCTGAGGGTGGGTCGACCACAGGTCGTGCGGTACGTCGGGGATCTCGACGAAGGCGCCCCGCTGGACCAGGGCGGCGAGCTGGCGCAGCGGCCACGCGGGGCGGATGTCCAGTTCTGCGGCCATGATGGTCATGGGTACCCGGCAGTCCGCGAGGCGCCGGAACAGGTCGGCCTCGTGGATCCATTCCACGAACGACTCGCCCAGCGCGTGGTGCACCGCGGGAACCCAGTCGATGTCGACCTTGGGCTCGGTGTGCGTCAACGACTCGTAGATCGCCGACCAGGTGCGGTCCTTGTGCAGGCCGTGACCGGCGATGCCGACGACCGAGCGGACCCGTGACGGGTGGTCCAGCGCGTACCGGACCGCCAGGTCCGAGCCCCAGGAATGGCCGAGCACCACCCAGCTGTCGACCCCCGCGTGCCGTCGGACCGCCTCGAGGTCGGCGACGGCCTGTTCGAGAGTGTGCGGAGCACGAGCACGGTGCGGCTTCCGCGAGGTCGTCCTGCTCGACGATCGGGAAGCGTCGGTGGCGCGGTTCGAGCGCCGGGGCCGGGACAGCGACGACCCGTGGATCCGGCACCACCACCGGCTCGTCGGGCTGCGCGGCGGACCCGTACTGCTCGGGTCCATGCACGACGACCTGCTGGCCCTCGTACGCGAACGTCCGGGCGCGGTGGTGGTGCCGAGCGTGGCGGGGGCGGTGCGGGAGACCTACGAACTCCTGACCGACGTCCTGCGCGAGCCGGCCCCATGACCCGACCCTGGTTTGTGCTCAGGTCAGCGGGGTGTTGGCCAGGACGCGACGGAGGATGCTCCAGGACAGGTCGGAGTGGGTGGCGAAGGCGCGGTGCTTCTTCGTGACCTCGTCGATGTAGTCGAAGGAGTCGCGGGAGTGGCTCTCGTGGTCGTCGAACTGGACGGCGGTCTCGTCCGGGTTGAGATAGACGTGGAAGCTGGCCCCGAACTCGGCGGTGGAGTTCATGTAGCCGGGACCTGTGGTGCCGTCACCGCCGTCCATCGGGCAGTACACCCGGTGTACGGCGTAGTTGTCCTTGGAGAGCCAGGCGCACTGGCCGGGCGTGAGGGTGAGCAGGCCGAGTTTCGTGGCGTTCCCGTCGAGGCGTTCGTAGACCATCACGTCGAGCTGACCGGCCAGGCAGAAGACGATGCCGGTGGTCTGGCCGTGGGAGTGGATGGGCGAGTAGTGCTGCGCCGGCCAGATCTCCAGTACGACGGGTGAGCCGACGTTGCCCTTCGGGTGCTCGTCAGGGTGGAGGTGGCCGTGTTTCGCAGCCAGGTGGTCGTAGTCGCCCACACCGGTGCAGGCGACACGGATGTACGGCGGGTGGGAGTGGTCGTGCTTCTTCTTCTCGTGCAGGATTCGACGCAGCAGCCCCATCTTGCCCCCGTGCTCGGCGGGAGCGAGCTGATGGCGCAACGCTTCGATCTCCCACGCGGACAGGCGCAGTTCCTCAGCCTTGCGCGTCAGATCCATGACGGCGGCCGGGATCATCAGCTGGCGGACGTACTCGTCGAAGGAGGTGGCCTGCCCGACCACCAGCGACGGTACGGCCTGGGCGCCCTGGAGGCGCAGCGTCCGTTCCTCCTGTTTGGTGATGTGGAAGGGATACGTTGCTTCGCCGGCCTCCGAGAGAGCGGCGGGGGACTGGGTGTCGGTCAGGCTCATGAGCGGGCTCCCTCTTGTTTCCCGGCGGTCGCGGCGCACGGATGCGGCACGTGACGGCTGCGATGGGCGACTGTCACCGGACCAACGAGCCCGCCTGGAGTACGTAACGGTGCGTGACGATCGCAGCACTCCGCTGAGTGTCAACGACAACGGCGGTACGGGTTCCGCGTCGGCTTCTGTACTGCTGGCTGGTTTACCGTGCTGCGCGGCCTGGTGATAGCCGGAGCCCGCAAAGACGAACAGGGAGCACGTGCGCTGCACACGCCCACGTGATGAGTGCATGATTTGACGGACCGTTGGCGGTGGGTACGCGTAGGACTTCGGCCCGCCTGCGGAAGCATGACGTCATGGCGGACGACTCAACAACGATCGAACTCAGCCGGGCCGAACTCCGTGAGGTGGCCGGATATGCGGCGGCGTGCGCGCGGCCCGCGTTGGCGATCTTCGAGCGTGAACGCCCTGACGACCTGCGCCCACGAGCGGCGATCGACGCCGCACAGGTGTTTGCGGATGGAGCCGAGCGGACCAAGGTGCTCCGGGACCACGCGTGGGCGGCACAGCGGGCGGCTTCGGAGGCCCGCGATGCAGGACTGGCGGCGGCGAGCGACGCTGCGCGCGCTGCCCTGGCCGCGGCCGGTGCGGCGTACCTGCATCCACTGGCGAAAGCTACTCAGGTCAAGCACATACTCGGATCGGCCGCCCATGCCGCACGAGCGTTCGAGCTCTCCGCCGGAGACGATCCCGCCGTCGGAGCCGACCACATCGAGCAGTCGCGGATCATGGCGCATTTCGTCGTGGTGGAGGTCCTGAAGCGCTACCCGGTCGCCCCGCCGGGCGGTGGGCGGGTCGGAGAACTGATCCGTCAGTTGGACGCGTCGCTCCGGTGATCCCCGACGGTGTCCTGATTTGCGGTCGGATAGCGACAGCACCCGTCCGCATGCGTGTCCGGATCTCGCCGGAACGGGCCGTGTCAGGTGTCATCACGCTGGTGACGTCGAACCAGTGTCTTGTCGAACCGTGCCTGGCCCGTGGCTGGTCACTGAGACCGTCGAAAATCAAGCTTGCGGCGAGTATTTGGGCACCTCCGGTACGAGCGGAGTTCCTGCACTGTGCGGTCGAACTGCTTGGTTTGCAGGGTGACTCCTGTCTGTGGTTGGAAGGTTGCCCCGCGATCCCAGCGCTGGATGGGGGTCTGGACGTCGGTGTCGGTGGTTAGGACGATCCAGATGGCGTCTTGGGCCAGGTCCCAGCCGAGCAGACGCGCGGGGCGCGCTTCGATGCGGGAGATGCCCGACCATGGCACGGTCCGGGTTCGAAACAGGGAGCGGATACGGAGCGCGCTGTGGCTGGCGTACAGGCCGGTCCAGAAGTCACGCCAGAGCAGGGTGCCCCAGCCTGCAAGGAGCCCTCCGCTGATCACTGCCTCTACGAAGTCCGGTGGCTGTCCGATCCCGGCGAAGTCATCAATGGCCACGGTGGCGGCGAAGACCAGGACGATGCCAAGGAAGATGAAAGCGCTGTACTGACGGAAAGTCGGCGGGGTGACAC
>JBAUUM010000978.1:0-2030 GCA_049582705.1 Actinocatenispora sp. | reverse complement strand
GCGGCGAGATCGCGGTCCGGGTCATCCGGGCCTGCCGGGACGCCGGGTTGACCAGTGTCGCGGTCTACGCCGACTCCGACCGGGACGCCCCGCACGCCAGGCTCGCCGACGAGGCGTTCGCGCTGGGTGGCGAGACGGGCGCCGAGACCTACCTGAACATCGCGAAGCTGATCGACGTGGCCGCACGGGCCGGCGCCGACGCCGTGCATCCCGGGTACGGCTTCCTCTCCGAGAACGGCGACTTCGCGCAGGCGGTACTGGACGCGGAGCTGACCTGGATCGGTCCGAGCCCGCAGTCGATCCGGGACCTGGGTGACAAGGTCACCGCCCGGCACATCGCCGCACGGGCCGGTGCCCCGATGACGCCGGGCACCTCCGAGCCGGTCTCCGGTCCGGACGAAGTCGTCGCGTTCGCCGAGGAACACGGCCTGCCGGTCGCGATCAAGGCGGCGTTCGGCGGCGGTGGCCGCGGGCTCAAGGTGGCCCGCACCGTCGAGGAGATCCCGGAGCTGTACGCGAGCGCGGTGCGTGAGGCCGAGTCGTCGTTCGGTCGCGGCGAGTGCTTCGTGGAGCGCTACCTGGACCGGCCCCGGCACGTCGAGTGCCAGGTACTCGCCGACACGCACGGCAACGTGATCGTGGTCGGCACCCGGGACTGCTCGCTGCAGCGCCGGCACCAGAAGCTGGTCGAGGAGGCGCCCGCGCCGTTCCTGACCGACGAGCAGCGCCGGACCCTGCACGAGTCGGCGAAGGCGATCTGCCGGGAGGCCGGCTACCACGGCGCCGGGACCGTCGAGTTCCTGGTCGGCCGGGACGGCAGCATCTCGTTCCTGGAGGTCAACACCCGTCTGCAGGTCGAGCACCCGGTCACCGAGGAGACCGCGGGCGTCGACCTGGTACGTGAGCAGTTCCGCGTCGCCGACGGTCACAAGCTGCGCTGGCAGGCCGATCCGGAGCCGCGCGGGCACTCGTTCGAGTTCCGGATCAACGGCGAGGACCCGGGCCGCAACTTCCTGCCCGCGCCGGGCACCATCACCCGGTTCGTCGCGCCGGCCGGGCCGGGCGTCCGGCTCGACTCCGGTGTGGAGACCGGTTCGGTGATCGGCGGCAACTTCGACTCGCTGCTCGCGAAGCTGATCGTCACCGGCGAGAGCCGCGACGAGGCCCTGGAACGCGCCGCCCGCGCCCTGGACGAGATGGTCGTCGAGGGCATGGCCACCGCGCTGCCGTTCCACCGGGCCGTGGTGCGCGACCCGGCGTTCCGGCCGGCCGAGGCGGGCGAGCCGTTCACCGTGCACACCCGCTGGATCGAGACGGAGTTCGACAACACGATCGAGCCGTACGCCGCCGGCGAACCGGCCGCGGAGGCCGCCGAGCGGGAGACCGTCACGGTGGAGGTCGGCGGCCGGCGCCTGGAGGTGACCCTGCCCGCGGGGTTGGGGGCCGCCGCGAGCGCCCCGGCCACCGGTCGCCGTGCCGTACCGAAGCGGGAGCGTCGGCACCAGGCGACGAGCGCCGGCGGGAACGCGCTGGCCAGCCCCATGCAGGGCACCGTGGTGAAGCTCGCGGTCGCCGACGGTGACGAGGTCGCCGAGGGCGACCTGGTGCTGGTGCTGGAGGCGATGAAGATGGAGCAGCCCATCAACGCGCACAGGGCCGGCACCGTGTCCGGGCTGTCCACGACCGTCGGCGCGGTACTCACCTCCGGCTCGGTCATCTGCGAGATCGGCTGACCCGCCCCGGGCGCGACCGACCCGGGCGCGGCCGACCCGCGTGTGACGGCCACACGTGACAACCCCGGAGGCGACCATCCGCACATGGCCGCCTCGTGTGTGACGCCCAGCGACTCGGACGCGACCGCCGCATACGTGCCGTGACCGGCGCTGTCCCCCACGTGTCCACGTGCATTCCCGCCGATCCCCCGGGGCGGCCGACCGTGGCGCCGCTACGGCACCATGCAGGCAACACACCGGTGGGAGGGGCGGAACATGGGCGAGGGACTCGCGTGGTGGCTCGGCGACGGTGACTGG
>JBAUUM010000977.1:0-6419 GCA_049582705.1 Actinocatenispora sp. | reverse complement strand
GGCGAGTCCCGCCGCGCCGGCCGCCACGGCGACCTCCGCCGGGTCGGTCTCCGGCACCGGCGACCCGACCTGGTCCCCGGTGCGCGGGTCGATTCCGGTGACCGAGCCCGGCGTGCTGCCGGTCCCGTCCGCTCGCCCGGTCTTCGCCGGCCCGGTGCTGTTCGCTGACATGTGCCTCACTCGCTCCGCTCGTTCGGCTGGTTGGCAGCTGTGCCGCGGGCCCGGACGCGGGGTCCGGGCATCCGGCGGCACGCCCTCCGGTGCTTTCTACCGCACCTGCCGGAAACCAAACGAGCGGGGCGAGGTCACCTCACGTGATGCGGAGGCGGCGTCAGCCTTCCTCCGGCGCGGCCCGGGTGATCGCCCGAACGCCACGGATCAGCACGATGACGGACAGTGCAGCGAAGAGAACGGTGAAAAGAGTCGTACGCATGGTTCCACCCCCAGAAGCGGCCAGCCCTCGTACCGGCGGGCCATCCTGAGATAAGCACAGTGCGCAGGCGACTCTTCGCCCAGTGCCATGACATGAGGCGCGGGCCACTCCGTTCCGGTTGCGCGCCGGTACAGCCGGTACCGGATCGGGGTGTCTGTCAGGTTTGCCTCCCTCGCCGGGACCGGCACCGGCTGCCCGGAAGGTCCGGACCGACGAGCGGCGCACCGGCGCGACCCGATCTAGGCTGGGAGGTCGAGGGACGTGTCGGCGGACGGGCCCGGCCGGCGGAGACGCCGGGCCACGCGAACGCCGAGCCTGCGGGAGGGGTCGGAGCAATGGCCGAACAGGACGCACGCAAGCTCGTCGTGGTCGCGTTCGACGACGCGATGCGGGCACAGGAGTTTCTGCTGGTCGCCATGCGGCTGATGAAGGAGGGCGAACTCGCGCTGCACGACGCCGTGTTCATCAGCCGGGACGCCGACGGACGGTCCTCGGTCCGCGAGACCACCGACCTGACGCCGGGCCGGGGCGCGCTCGGCGGGGCGCTGTGGGGCGTGCTGCTCGGCACGCTGCTCGGCGGACCCATCGGCGCCCTGGTCGGCGGTGCCGCGTCCGCGGGCGGCGGCGCACTGCTGGCCAAGCTCATCGACACCGGCATCAAGGACGAGCAGGTCAAGCAGCTGCGCGAGACGGTACGGCCCGGCACCACGGCCCTGGCCCTGCTGGTCAGCCACGTGTCGCTGGGCGGGCTGCAGACCGAGCTGGCGCGCTTCCCCGGCGCCACCGTCGTGCAGTCCGACCTGCCGGAGGCATCGGTGCACGCGGTACGCAGCGCGATGGACGAGGCGCCACCGAGCGTGTCCGACGACCCGAACATCCGCATCGGCCTGGACGACTCGCCGCCCGCCGCGCCGCAGGCCGACCCGACCATCCGGATCGGCCTGGACGACGACCCGGGCCGGCCGGCCGAACAACCCGGTCGCCCACCACACAGCAGCAGCGACCCGGGCGGGCCCACCACCCCGGCCTGACCGGCCGGACCGGTCAGTTCTTCAACACCAGGTCGGCGACCAGGGCCCGGTGGTTCGCGTCGAGCACCTCGTACGTCCGGACCGTGACCGGGGTCAGCGGCGACTCGGCGAGCACGTGGTCGATGGTCACCGGCGGCACCGGGAAGCGGTGCCAGGTCGGTTTCAACCCGCGCCCCACGCTGATCGCCGCGTCCTGGTAGCCGTGGTGCAGCACCTCGCGGAAGCCCTGCTGGTCGTCGGTGCCGTTGAAGTCACCCGCCAACAGCTGCACGCTCGGTTCGCCGGGGTCCGGCAGCAACCGCAGGTCCCGGTACCAGTCCGGGGTGGACTGGCCGAGCAGCGGCGGGCGGGCGTGCACCGCGACCACGTCGAGCGTCCGCGAGCCGACCTGCATCTCGGCCCGGGCCAGGTCGTACGTGCTGCGGCTGGACAACCCGCGCCCCGCGGACAGCGGTGTCCGCGCGTACAGCCCCGTACCGGAGGACTTCGGCGCGGTGCGCAGCACGTGGTACGGCAGGTACCGGCCGAGACCCGCGCGGCCCAGCCGGGTCGCCTCGGCGCCGGTCAGTTCCTGCACGCTGAGCAGGTCCGGCTCCTGCTCGGCGACCCTGCGCACCAGGGACCGGGCGTCGGCCTCCCCGTTGTGCAGGTTCACCGTCATCACCCGGACCTGGGTACCGGCCGGCCTCGGGCTCGGCTCGACCGCCCACCGGGGCAGCAGCGCGAGCGCGTACGCGACCGTGATGACCAGAGCCCACGCCCCCAGCCCGCGACGCTGGACGCCGAACAGCACCAGGGTGGCGATCAGGCTGACCACGGCCAGGTACGGCACCAGCATGGTGGCCTGCACCAGCGGGGTCACCCGGCCGAGGCCGGTCCAGCGCAGCACGACCACTGCGCCCAGCACGAACAGGAGCGCGTAGCCGAGAATCCGTGACACGCCGTCAGCCGATCAGCTTCGCGTAGGCGGGCTTGATCACGTCGTTGATCAGGGCGAGCCGCTCATCGAACCCGAGGAACGAACTCTTCATCGCGTTGACGGTGAACCACTGCAGGTCGACCCAGCCGTACCCGAAGGCCTCCACCAGCAGAGCCATCTCCCGCGACATGCAGGTGCCGCTCATCAGCCGGTTGTCGGTGTTGACGGTGACCCGGAACCGCAGGTCACGCAGCACGCCGATCGGGTGGTCGGCGATCGACGCCGCGGCGCCGGTCTGCACGTTGGAGGACGGGCACAGCTCCAACGGGATCCGCTTGTCCCGCACGTACGCGGCGAGCCGACCCAGCCGGCGACCGCCGTCGTGCACGTCGTCCACGATGCGTACGCCGTGCCCCAGCCGGTCCGCGCCGCACCACTGGATCGCCTGCCAGATGCTGGGCAGGCCGAACGCCTCACCGGCGTGGATGGTGAAGTGGAAGTTCTCCCGCTGCAGGTACTCGAACGCGTCCAGGTGCCGGGTGGGCGGGAACCCCGCCTCGGCGCCGGCGATGTCGAACCCGACCACGCCCTCGTCGCGGAACTTCACGGCCAGCTCGGCGATCTCCATCGACCGGGCGGCGTGCCGCATCGCGGTCAGCAGCGTGCCGACGCGGATGGCGTACCCCTCGGCGGCGGCCCGCTCGGAGCCCTCGGCGAACCCGGCCAGTACGGCGGCGACCACCTCGGGCAGGCTCAGCCCCGCCTCGGTGTGCTGCTCGGGCGCGAAGCGCACCTCCGCGTACACCACGCCGTCGGTGGCCAGGTCCTGGGCGCACTCGGCAGCGACGCGGCGCAGGCCGTCGACCGTCTGCATCACGGCGACGGTGTGGTCGAAGGTCTCCAGGTAGCGCACCAGGGAACCGGAGTTGGCCGCCTCGATGAACCAGCGGCCCAGTTCGTCCGGGTCGGTGCTGGGCAGCCTGTCCTGGTAGCCCACGTCGCGGGCCAGCTCGATGATGGTGGCGGGCCGCAGCCCGCCGTCCAGATGGTCGTGCAGCAGCACCTTCGGTGCGTGCCGGATGTCCTCGATCGTCGGTACCGCCAGTGCCATGTCAAGAATCTAGACGGTCCGACCGCCAACGTCAGTAGCCACACCAGCGAGTCGGCGGAGCCGTGGCCGGCGGTGCGGGGGTCGCGCCGCTGGTGCACACTCGGACACCGTGCAGACAAACCCAGGTGGACACGACGGCATGCCGCCGCCGAACCCGTGGGGCGGACAGCCCGGGCCCGGTCAGCCGGCCGGCCCGAGCGGACCCCCACCGGGCGGCGGTCCCGGCCACATGGGCTGGCCGCCGAACCCGGGTGGCGGTCCACCGCCCCGGCCGCCCCGGCAGATGTCCAAGGCGTCGGTGCCCCTGCTCGTCGTCGGCGGACTGGTCGGGATGATCGCGCTGATCGGCATGGTCGTCATCGTGGTCGACCTCGCGAAGGGCGACGACGCCAACCACGCCAGGCCGCCCCAGGCGCACGCCCCCCAACGGGTCGTACCCGTGCCGCACGGCCCGTCCAGGACGGCGGCCGCGGCGTACCGGACGCTGCCGGACCCGTGCGCGCTGGGCGACAGTACGCCCAAGCTGGCCGACGGCATCAAGGCCGACCCGGGCACCCCCGGCGACCCGAAACGCCGGGAATGCCAGTTCGGCCGGTACCACTCGGACCAGGCGGCGAACCTGGAGGTGACGCTGACCCTGAACACCGGCGAGACCGGGCCCAGCGACGCGCACCGAACCCTCGGCGACGACAAGGCGTACTCGGCCGACACCGAGGAGAACGGCGGCTACCGGAAGAAGCCGACGGCGCTCGACGGGGTCGGCGACGAGGGCTGGGGCTGCCATCTGTTCAACGAGATCGGGCACGGCGACAGCGAGCAGACCGCCAAGACGTACTCCATGGCCGGCGCCATCGTCGAGATACGCGCCCGCAACGTGGTCGTCGAGGTCGACTGGGCAGCCGCGACCCGCTACACGTCCGGCGGCGAGACCCTGACCGGCACGTACCTGCCGTACGACCAGGCACGCAAGCAGGCGACGGCGGTCGCCAAGTACTTGGTGGCCCGGCTGCACTGACGCTGACCCGGCCCGCTGACCCGGCCCGCTGACCCGGCCCGCTGACCCGCCCCGCTGCCCGGGGACGGGCGACCCGCGCCGTCACACCGACATGTCGACGTCCTCCCAGCCCAGCGGGCCGGTGTGGTACGGGCCGTGCAGCACCACGCCCCACTCCAGCGCCCACCGGCGGGCGCCGATCGCCACCGCGGGCACCGGGCCCGGCATCGGCTCGCCCCGCCGCTGGTTCTCCTGGTACGACCAGTCCAGGCAGTAGTACAGGTCGAGCAGCGCCGCCGCGTCGGCCGGGTCGCGGTGCCCGGACAGTACGCCGGAGCGCCAGATCGGATAGTCCCGGCCGGACGACCACGGGTCGGGCAGCAGCCGCAGCAGGCCGCCGGTGCCGGGGAGTACCGGGTCCAGGTCGTCGACCAGGCCCAGCAGCCAGGCCAGCCCGTGCAACGCGTCCACGGCCAGGTCGACCACGGCCGGGTTGCCGACCCCGCCCGCGACGAACCGCCACTCGACGGGGGTGACCCGTTCCAGCAGCTGCGCGTCGCGCAGCCAGCGCATCGCCTGCCACCGGGGCAGGCCCGCCCGGGACGCCAGCAGCATGCCCAGGACCGCGCACCGCGCGGCCAGCTCACCGCGCCGGCGCAGCTCCACCGCGTCGCCCGGATCCCACACCAGCGGGTAGTGCGGCGGCGGCAGGCGGACACCGAGACGTTCCAACTCGTCGAGGGTCCCGACCCGTACCGCCACCGGGTCGGGAGCAGCGATCACCCGACCCATCGACGTCACGCTCACAACCAGTACCTCCGCACGCGTCTGAGCAGCGACCCGGCACACGACGACGGAGCCGTTCCGGGATCCGCCCGTACGTCCGGGGCGGTCTCCCACCGCGCGACGGAGCCACGGGCCGGCTGAGGGCGGCGCGGGTGTCACGGTCTCGCGCACCGCGTCGTGGGGTCTCTGCCCGATTCAACGCGTCTGAGCTGTCCGAGTTACCCGCGACAGCGATGTGGGGGTCCGTACCTGCCGGGCCGGTCCAGATGTTCGCTCGCAAGGCGGAGCGGCGTGCCGTGTGCGGCCCTGGCACTCCAACGCCGCGACAACGCCGCCAGTGTCCGTACCTGCCACGGGTACCGGGCCGGTCCAGATGTTCGCTCGCAAGGCGGAGCGGCGCGCCGTGTGCGGCCCTGGCACTCAAACGCCGCGACAACGCCGCGAGCGGACAGCTGGGCCGGCCCGGCGGTCAGTCGTCGCGTTGGGCCAGGTCAGGGGCGAACGCGGGGAGGCAGACCGCGACGTACTCGGCGCCGTCCGCGGTGGGCGTGCTGTACCGGACGCGTTCACCGGCCCGGCAGATCACCGCCTGGCCGCCCACCACCTCCAGCACACCGCCGTCGTGCTCGACCCGCAGCGTGCCGCGCAGCACCACCGTGTACTCGTCGAACTGGGGCGTCTGCGCCGGCTCGGTCCAGCCGCCCGGCGCGGTCATGTGCGCCACCGAGACGGGCTCCGTGCGGCTGTTGACCCGGCCCACGTACTCGTCGATGACCTTGCCACCGGGCACCGGGATCCGGGTCGGTCCGCTGATCAGTTCAGCCACTTGGTCCCCCTCACGGCGACCGCTCCACGGCGCCCGCCCACTCAACGACGACACGGCGTGCCGACCCTACCGGGCGTTCGCCGACACCTGCTGGGGCGTCAGCCGATGCGGTCGATGACCAGCGGGCCGCGCTCCGGCGCGGAGTCCGCAACGGCCAGGGCGGTACGCAGCTCGGCCATCGCCGGTCCGATCCGTTCCGGGTCGTCGGCGCGCAGCTCGGCCAGCACGTCACCGCTGCGCACCCGGTCGCCGGGCCGGCAGCGCAGCAGCACGCCCGCACCCGCCGACACCTCGTCCTCCTTGCGCGCCCGGCCGGCAC
>JBAUUM010000976.1:0-3578 GCA_049582705.1 Actinocatenispora sp. | reverse complement strand
GCGCCGGGCAGGCTCAGCAGCGGTGACGAGGCGCGCTGCCCGGTGCTCGGTGACGCGGCGGGTGTGGTCACGACGGCTCCTCGGCGGTTGCGGCGCATCCGGCGCAGGTGCCGAAGAGCGCCATGTGCCCGATGTCCAGCCGGAACCTGCGGTCGGTCCGCAGTTCATCGGCCAGCGGGCGCATCAGCTCCAGCGGTGCCTCCTCGATCGCACCGCACCGGTGGCAGACCAGGTGCAGGTGGGACCGCTCGCCCGGGACGTGGTACGTCGGCGCGCCGTGGGACAGATGGGTGTGCGTGACCAGCCCCAGGCCCTCCAACAGTTCGAGGGTCCGGTAGATGGTGGTGATGTTGACTCCGGCCGCCGTGCGGCAGACCGCCTGGTGAACCTGCTCGGGCGTGGCGTGGCCGAGCTGCTGCACGGCCTCCAGCACCAACTGGCGCTGTGCGGTGAGGCGCAGGCCGCGGGCGCGCAGCACGTCGGCGAGCGACGGTGCGGTGTCGGCGGACATGCTCCCGATCATAGGCACGGCAGCGTGGCCGTTGCGGGGACCGACCCCGTGAGCGGTCTGTTATGAGATATTTTGTGTGGCTCGTCAGAAATAGCCGGTGAGGACACGGAGGGTTATGCTCGCAGCGGTAGCATCGCCGCGACGGAACCCGAGGGTCGTCGCGCAGAGTACGTATCAGCAACGGATAAGGTCGGTAGCCGTGGAACGAGTCGTCGCGGCCCTGGGCCGCGGAGTCATCCCTGCCGCAACGCCCCTGCTGCGCGCGGATGATCTCGGCGTGCTGCGTGGCGACGGGGTCTTCGAGACCACCCACGTGCGCGACGGCCGGCCCTGGCTGCTGGACGAACATCTCGACCGGATGACCCGGTCAGCCTCCCGGATGGCGCTCGACCTCCCGCCCCGGGCCGACCTGCTGGAACTCGCCGACCAGGCCTGCGCCGGATGGGTCGCGGCGGCGCGGGAGCAGCTGCCCGCCGGTGCCGGCGTCCCCGAGGGTGCGCTGAAGATCGTCTGCACCCGCGGGCCGGAGGACACCGACGAACTCACCTGCTTCGCCACGGTCACACCGGTTTCCGAACTGACGGTGAATGCCCGCCGCACCGGCGTCCGCCTCGGCACTCTCACGCTCGGTATAGCGGCCGGTATCCGCTCCGCCGCGCCGTGGCTGCTGGGCGGCGTCAAGTCGCTGTCGTACGCGGTCAACATGGCCTGCCAGCGGTGGGCGGCCGGCGCGGGGCTGGACGACGTGCTGTGGGTGTCCGCCGACGGCTACCTGCTCGAGGCGCCCACCGCGACCCTGGTCTGGCTCGAGAACCGCACCCTCTACACGGTTCCCGACTCGACCGGCATCCTGGCCGGCACCACCGCGCGCTGGTTGCTGGACCACGTCGGCGAACTCGGCTGGCACACCGCCGAACGGATGGTCCGCCCGGCCGAACTGGAACGCGCCACCGGCGTGTGGCTCACCTCCAGCGTGCGCGGCATCATCGCGGTCCGCGAGCTGGACGGCGTGAAACTGGCCGACCCGCCGCAGTCGGACACCCTGCGCGAGATGC
This sequence comes from Actinocatenispora sp., assembly GCA_049582705.1. Taxonomy (GTDB): domain Bacteria; phylum Actinomycetota; class Actinomycetes; order Mycobacteriales; family Micromonosporaceae; genus Actinocatenispora. The sequence goes on along the minus strand of JBAUUM010000976.1, from coordinate 2,012 downwards.
TCGGCTACCCGGCCTGACCCACCGGCCCCCGAACCCTTCCGGGCATTTTCCTGTTATCTACGTATTGTGCCGTTTTACAAAACGTAAATTACGGGCAAATGCATAAGTCGATCTTGCACAGGTGGGCATTTTCCCGTTTTGTACCCGTGGCTCGTTCGTCAGCAGGCAGGCGAAGCCGACATTACGTAGATAACGGGAAAATGCCGGGTGGGTGCCGACGCCCGGGTGGTGGGTCGGGGCGTCAGCCCGCGACGCGGTCCAGCTTGGCGGACAGGTGCGGGGTGGCGGGCTGGTCCATCGCCGTCATGTCGTACGCGTACAGCAGCGCACCCTCGACGATGCCGTAGAGACGGTGACCCGCCGCCACGTTCTTCGCGCTCGCGGACCGCAGTACCGCGTCGGTGGCCAGCTCGACCTTCAGCCCGGTCATGGTGCCGATGTACAGCTCCATGATGCCGGTCGGGTGGGCCAGCTCGACCTCCACGGCGTCGCCGTCCCGGGCGCCGGACTCGGAGACCTGCGGACGCCACCAGCCGACCTCGCGGGACGCCGGGCGGATCGCCTTGCCGTCCGCGTCGACGAGCCAGGAGCGCGACTCGTAGTACAGGAACGGCCGGCCGTCGTGGCTGAACCGGATCTCCTGCGCGAAGTCGAAGTCGTCGATCGTCGGGTACCCGCCCTTGCCCCAGCCGCGCCACACGCCGACATAGGGCAGCAGGCCCAGCAGCGAGGGATGCAGGTCCGGCCCGTGCCGCAGGTCGTGGGTCTCCTCGAACGGGTACTCGGGGGCCAGGCCGGTCGGGAAGCCGGGCGGCAGCCCGGGCTTCGCCTCGGCTCCGGGCGTGGGTTCGCTGCTCACCGTGTCCTCCCCAGTCGCACTGCCAGGTATCCGAAGATCCCGGCGAGCACCCCGAACAGCACCACCAGCAGACTCACGAAACCCAGCTCCAACACGCCACGCAGTCTAACGGCCGGCTCGGACGCCGCTGAGTGGATCTCCGCGCGACACGACCGGCACGGTCGGCTCCCGACCGACCGGACTCAGCGGCAGTGCGTGGTCAGGGTGACGCTGAGCCGGTCCCCGGCCGTGGAGATGACCAGGTCGCGGCCGTGGTCCTGGTACACGTAACGGTCGTCGCCGCCGACCAGCACCGTGCCCGGCACCGGCGCCGGGTCCGCGTGCAGGGTCTCGGGCAGCGGGCCGAGACTCTCCCGGGCCAGACCCGTCGCCCGTACGGTCACCGCCGAGCCGTCCGCGCAGGACAACGTGGCGCGGCTCCAGGTGCGGGGGGTGACGTCGAACAGGGTGAAGACGCTCGCCACCCGGGCCCGCTCGGACCGGCTCGGCGTCCGCTGGAACTCCGGGTACGGGTTGGCGGTGGTGGGTCGGCACCCGGTGTCGGCGACGGCGCGCAGGTGGCCGCGGTCCCCGTGCAGCGGGGCGACGGTCAACCTCACGAACGGGTCCGGATGGGCGAGGACCTCCGGTACCGAACTGTCCAGGCTGGGCACCCGTACGGTGTGGAAGCTGGCCGGCAGCCGCCGGGTGAGCCGGTCCAGCAGGCCGGTGTCCCGGCCCGGCGTCACGTACAGGTCCAGGGTCCGCGCGTACTGCACGCCGTCCCGGACCGCGGTCAGGTCACACCGACCGGTCCGCTCGTAGCCGCCGATCGCGCCGACCACGGAGCGGTCCAGTGCGGACAGCACCGCGGTGATGCCCCGGTCCACGGCGGGGCGGGCGGCGGCCGGGCTCTGCTGCTCGGCGACCGTCGTGTCGGAGTGTGAGACCAGTGCGAAGGTCAGCAGCGCGGCGCCCCAGACGGCCGCCGCGACGAGGATCCACCGTTGCCGCGTCACGCCCCCATGGTGGCAGCCGCGCGCGAGGGCGCTATGTCCGGGATCGGGATTCCTCGCGCCCGCCGGTTCCGTTCGCCACCGGAGTCCCCGGTGCACGGTCCGGCCCGACGCGGCACGGTCCGGCGCGGTCCGGCCCGACGCGGCGCGGTCCGGCC
>JBAUUM010000975.1:0-8884 GCA_049582705.1 Actinocatenispora sp. | reverse complement strand
GGGGCTCAGCGCCGGGATCGCCGCCGCAGCAGCGCCGCGATGCCGGCCACGGCGCCGACGGCCGCGCCCGCGGCCAGTACGGTGGCCATCCGGCCGTCCCGGACCGACGGTTCGGTGCGCGGCGCCGCGACGGTCTCCGGGTGGTTCACCGGCGCGTGGCCGCGCAGACCCATCGCGAGCGCCTCCGCGAGGTGCATTGCCCGGCGCCCGGTGCCGCCCTGCTCGATCTGGGTACGGCAGCTGAACCCGTCGGAGATCACCAGCGTGTCGGGCGACGCGTCCCGTACGGCGGGCAGCAGCACCCGCTCGCCGCAGGCCATCGACACGTCGTGGTGGCCGCGTTCGAAGCCGAAGTTGCCGGCCAGCCCGCAGCAGCCGGAGTCCAGCACGTCGGCCCGGATGTCGGCCCGCCGCATCAGCTCGGCGTCGGGGTCGGTGCCGAGCACCGCGTGCTGGTGGCAGTGTGTCTGCACGACCGCCGAGCGGGACAGGCGTGGCGGCCGCCAGCCGTCCGGCGCGTGGTTGACCAGTGCCTCGGACAGGGTGACGACCTGGTCGGCGAGTCGTCGCACGTCCTCGTCGTCGCTGAACAGTTCCGGCGCGTCGGAGCGGAACACCGCGGTGCAGGACGGTTCCAGCCCCACGACCGGGGTGCCGGCCGCGAGCCAGGGCCGCAGCGTGGCCAGCGTCCGGGACAGTACCCGCTTCGCGGTGTCGAGCTGTCCGGTGGAGATCCAGGTCAGGCCGCAGCAGACCGGTTCGGTGGGGACTGCGACCCGGAAGCCCGCCGACTCCAGTACCTCGACGGCGGCCCGGGCGACATGTGGATGGAAGTAGTTGCTGAAGGTGTCCGGCCAGAGCACCACGGTGCGCGGGTCGGCGGGGTCCGGGTCCGGTGTGTCGCGGTCCCGCCACCAGTCGAGGAAGGAACGCTCGGCGAAGGCGGGGGCGTCGCGTTCCGCGGCGATGCCGGCGAGCCGCTTGCCGAGCCGGGCCAGCACCGGGGCGTGCAGCAGAGCGTTGGCCGCCCGCGGCGCCAGCCGGGACAGTCGGGACCACAACGGCAGCCAGCCCAGCGCGTAGTGCGCGACGGGCCGCAGCCGCCCCCGGTAGTGGTGGGACAGGAACTCCGCCTTGTACGTGGCCATGTCCACACCCGCCGGGCAGTCGCTGCGGCATCCCTTGCACGCCAGGCACAGGTCCAGCGCGTCGCGTACCTCGGTGGATCGCCAGCCGTCGGTGATGGCGGCGTCGGCGTGCCCGTTGAGCATCTCGAACAGTAGCCGGGCCCGGCCCCGGGTGGAGTGTTCCTCCTCGCCGGTCGCCCGGTACGACGGGCACATCACGCCGCCGGTGTGCGAGCGGCAGTTGCCGACCCCGACGCAGCGCATCACCGCCCGGGTGAAGCTGTGTTCGTCGCGGGGGAACGTGAAGACCGTCGGATGCGACTCGGGTCGCCACCGTGCGCCGAGTCGCAGCTGGCCGTCGACTGGGTTGGCCGCGACGATCTTGCCGGGGTTGAGCCGGTGCCGCGGGTCGAACAGCGCCTTCAGCTCACCGAAGGCGCCGACCAGGCGTTCGCCGAACATCCGCGCGAGCAGTTCGCCCCGCGCCTGTCCGTCGCCGTGTTCACCGGACAGCGAACCGCCGTAGGAGGACACCAGATCGGCCGCCCGGTGCAGGAACTCACGGAACCCGGCGATCCCGCCCGCCTCGGTCAGCACGAACGGGATGCGGGTGTGCACGCAGCCCTGCCCGAAGTGCCCGTACACCGAGGCCAGGCCGTAGCCGAACTCGTCGAGCAGGGCCGCCAGGTCCCGCAGGTAGTCGCCGAGCTTCTCCGGCGCGACCGCCGAGTCCTCCCAGCCTTCCCAGGTCTCCCGGCCGTCCGGCGGGCGTGCCGTGACGCCCAGCCCGGCCTCCCGCGCGCGGAGCATCTCCTCCTCGCGTTCCGGGTCGTCGGACAGGGTGACCGTGTCGTCGTCGACACTGCGTCCGGTGCCGGAGAGCATCTCGCGGGCCTGCCGGTCGGCGTCCTCGGTGTCCTCGGCGCCGAACTGGACGAGCAGCCAACTGTCGCCGCGGGGCAACTGCGCGAGCGAGTCCAGGTACGCGTTCTCCTCGTGCATCAGCTGCGCCATCCGCGAGTCGATGGCCTCCAGCTGGATCGGACGCCCGTGTCGCAGCAGCCGGGGTACGTCGTCCGCGGCGTCGGCGATGCTCGGGTAGCCGAGCACCAGCATCGACTTCGCCGCGACCGTGGGGACCAGCCGCAGCTCGGCGTGCAGTACGGCGCTCAGTGTGCCCTCGCTGCCCACCAGGGCGCCGGCCACGTCGAATCCGTTCTCCGGCAGTAGGGAGTCCAGGTTGTAGCCGGAGACCCGGCGCGGGATCTGTGGGAAGCCGGCGCGGATGTCCGCGGCGTACGCGTCGACCAGCCCGCGCAGACCCCGGTAGAGTTCGGCGCGGCGGCCACCCCCGGCGACGATCCGTTCGTACTCGGCGTCGGAGGTGGGACCGACCCAGCACCGCAGCCTGTCGTAGGTGCAGATCTCCAACCGCCGGACGTTGTCCACCGTCTTGCCGTACGCCTGCGCCGTCGCGCCGCACGAGTTGTTGCCGATCATCCCGCCCAGTGCGCAGTGGCTGTGCGTGGACGGCTTCGGCCCGAACATCAGGCCGTGCGGGGCCAGCTCCCGGTTCAGCTCGTCGAGCACGATGCCCGGCTCCACCACGCAGCTGCGCGCCCCGGGGTCCACCGAGACCAGGCGGTTGCAGTACTTGGTCCAGTCGATGACCACGGCGACGTTGGTGCACTGCCCGGCCAGGCTGGTGCCGCCGCCCCGCAGCAGCACGGGCGCGCCCAGCTCCGCGCACACCGCGATCGCCTCGACGCCGGCGTCCACACTCCGCGGGATCACGACCCCGATCGGCACCTGCCGGTAGTTCGAGCCGTCGGTGGCGTACGCGCCGCGGCTGCCGGGATCGAACCGGACCTCCCCGTCCACCCGGGCACGCAGCGCCGCCTCCACCGCGCGCACGTCGAGGTCGGCCAGGTCGTCCACGGTCGGGTCCAGTACCGGTCGGGTCACCCTCGTCATCGCGTCGTCCCTTCGCGTCGATGCCCCTGTCTTCCCGGATCGGCGCGAATCATGCGTTCGGCCCGGTCCCGCCGGTGTGCGCGACGCGGCCCGTCGTCGCGCGACCGGCCGCCGGGCGTTGCGCATGAACACCCCGGAGCGGGGTAGCGGCGCCGGAGTACCGACACCGGTCCGGGACCCTCGCGCGTCCCGGCGCGGCCGTCCCCCGGGGCCGCGTCACCGGTGCGGCCGTCCACGCAGGCATCGAGCAGCGGAGGCAGTGACATGGTCGAGCAGGATCGACCCCGGACCGACGAGCCGATCGGCGACGACGACTTCGACAAGGACCGGGCGCTCGGCCCGGCCCGCCGGGACCCGTCCGGCAACTACCTCACCACCGACCAGGGCGTCCGGGTGGACCAGACGGACAACTCGCTGAGCGTGGGGGAGCGCGGTCCGACCCTGCTGGAGGACTTCCACGCGCGGGAGAAGATCACCCGCTTCGACCACGAACGCATCCCGGAGCGGGTGGTGCACGCGCGGGGCGCCGGCGCGTACGGGTACTTCCAGCCGTACGAGTCGTGGGCCGAATACACGGTGGCCGACTTCCTGCAGGACCCGGCCCGGCGTACGCCGGTGTTCGTGCGGTTCTCCACGGTCGCGGGTTCGCGCGGCTCGGCCGACACGGTCCGCGACGTGCGCGGGTTCGCCACGAAGTTCTACACCCGGGCCGGCAACTACGACCTGGTCGGCAACAACATGCCGGTGTTCTTCATCCAGGACGGCATCAAGTTCCCGGACTTCGTGCACGCGGTCAAGCCCGAGCCGCACAACGAAATGCCGCAGGGTGCGTCGGCGCACGACACGTTCTGGGACTTCGTCTCGCTGCAGCCCGAGGCCATGCACATGGTGATGTGGCTGATGTCGGACCGGGCGCTGCCGCGCAGCTACCGGATGATGCAGGGCTTCGGGGTGCACACGTTCCGGTTCGTCGACGCCGCAGGCCGGGGCACGTTCGTGAAGTTCCACTGGCGTCCGGCCCTCGGTACCCACTCACTGACCTGGGACGAGGCGCAGCGAGCGGCGGGCAAGGACCCGGACTTCAACCGACGGGACCTGTGGGAGTCCATCGAGTCCGGCCAGTTCCCGGAGTACGAGCTGGGCGTGCAGCTGGTACCGGAGTCCGACGAGTTCGCGTTCGACGTCGATCTGCTGGACGCGACGAAGCTCCTGACGGAGGAACAGGTGCCGGTCCGCCCGGTCGGGCGGATGGTACTGGACCGCAACCCGGACAACTTCTTCGCCGAGACCGAGCAGGTCGCGTTCCACACCGCGAACGTGGTACCCGGCATCGACTTCACCAACGACCCCCTGCTGCAGATGCGGAACTTCTCCTACCTGGACACCCAGCTGATCCGGTTGGGCGGTCCCAACTTCGCGCAGCTGCCGGTGAACCGGCCGGTCGCGCGGGTCAGCAACAACCAGCGGGACGGGTACGGCCAGCAGATGCTGCACCAGGGTCAGGCGAGCTACACGCCGAACTCGCTCAACCCGGGTGGCTGCCCGGTGGTCGCCGGTGGTGACCACGGCGCCTTCGTGCACCACACCGAGAAGGTCGAGGGGCACACGATCCGGCGGCGCAGTGGGAGCTTCAAGGACTTCTACGGGCAGGCGACCCTGTTCTGGAACAGCATGGCCGACTGGGAACGCGACCACATCGTCGCGGCCTTCCTGTTCGAGCTGGGCAAGGTGGAGCACCGGCACGTGCGGGAACGTACCGTCGAGCGGCTCAACCAGATCGACCACGAGCTGGCGGTCACGGTGGCGACCGGCATCGGGGTGGCGGCGCCGGGTCAGGAGGCGGTGGCCAACCACGGTCGTCGGTCCCCGGCGCTGAGTCAGGTCAACCTGGCCGGAGAGCAACCCGACGCCATCACCAGCCGGAAGATCGCCGTGCTCGCCGCGCCCGGGGTGAACGCCGAGAGTCTGCGGCCGGTGCTCGCCGCGCTGACCGAGCGCGGCGCGGTGCCGGAGGTCCTCGGCCCGCGTGACGGGCCGTTGGACACGGTCGGCGGGAGCACCCTGGAGGTACGCCGGGCGCACACCACGGTGGCCTCGGTGCTCTACGACGCGGTACTGGTGCCGGACGGCCCCGACGCGGCGGCGTCCCTGGCCGCGGACGGCGAGGCGGCGCACTACGTCCTGGAGGCGTTCAAGCACGGCAAGGCGGTCGGTGGGCTCGGTACCGGCGCCGAACTGGTCGGCCGGTTGCTCGGTGCCGCCGTCACGCCCGCCGGCGACCCGGTCGCCGAGGACCGCGGCGTCGTACTGCTCGCCGCGTCCGACAACGGGTCCGCTCGGGACCAGTTCGTCACCCGGTTCGCCGTCGCCGTGGCCGCGCACCGGCACTGGGACCGCGCCGTCGGTCGGGTGTCGGCCTGACCGGGGTGGAGGGTCAGCCGGCCCGGTCCAGCAGGTCGAACAGCTCGGCCGCGCCGGCCTCCGGGTTGCTGCGTTCCAGCCGGGTCACCATCCCGGCGAGGGTCACCGCGGCGGGCTCCCGTCGACGGTGCAGCCGCATGGCCCCGCCGTCCGGATCGCTGTGCAGATAGAAGGCCAGATGCAGGGCCATGCCGAGCAGTCCGAGCGGACCCGGTTGCGGACCGCGGAACGACAGCGGGGTCTCGGCCAGGTACGGCGTGGTCCGGTACAACCGGCTGGCGCCCGCGTACGGGTCGGCGCCGAGGTAGACGATGGTGCCGATGCGGGCCATGCCGGCAGCGCCCACGCACATCAGGCAGGGTTCGAGGCTGGTGTAGAGGGTGTGGTCGGCGTACTCGCGGCCGGCGCCGAGGCCGGCCAGCGCGTTGATCTCGGCGTGCGCGACGGGGCAGTCGGCCAGTTGCCCGGGCGGGCCGTCCGGCTCCAGCATCCGGCCGCGGCCCTCGGACACCACGGTGCCGGTGCCATCCGTGACCACGGCGCCGATCGGCAGCGTGCCGGCGCGTAGGCCGTACCACGCGAGCTGCAGACATCGGAGCTTCGGATCATGCGCGGTCGATCTGCGGTCGAGGTGCAGACCGGCGAGCCGGCCTCCGCGGTACTGCCGGTCCTCGCGCACGGCTGGGCCACCCTTCCTCGCTGATCGCGCTGCCGGGTCCGTCGCCGCAGTACCCGCCCCGAGGGTCGGGCAAACATCGCCGACTCCCGGGGCGGTACGCGGACAAGCGGCGCATTCCACGCGTCAGTCCGGATGGATCGCTCGGAGCTGGTTGGCTCAGAGCTGACCAGCCACCGCGTCCCGCAGTTCCGGCAGCCGGTCGTGCAGCAGCCCGGGGCACTGGGTGTTGTTGAAGTCCTTGTGCCCGTAGATCTCCGTCGGCGGGATCCCGTACTGCTGGCAGATGAAGGCGCAGAAGGTCACCAGCTGGTCCCAGAGCGCGGCCGGCGGCTGCTCGGTGAGGTACGTGCCCTCGTTCTCGATGCCGATCGCCTGCGTGTTCTGGCCGACGCAGTGCGCGCCCTCGATCATGGCCGCGCCACCGAGCAGGGCGTCGAGGCTGCCGTGCCGTCCCTCGGTCAGGAATCCGCCGCGGCTGTTGGTGAAGTGCTGGCCGGTGTCGATCCAGCCGTTGGTGTCCATGTGCAGGTTCTGGATGTCACGCGAGATCGCGTACGAGTGCGCCTGCGAGTAGTCCGTGGAGTTCGCCCCCGCGGTGTGGTGCACGATGATCTTGTTGGGTCGGCTGTCGACCGTCGTGGGGTTGCTCGACGGCGGGCGGGCGCCCCAGGTGGCGCAGTCGGCGATCGCGGGCTGCTGCACGTTCGGGTGCGCGCCGGCCCAGGCGGGGCGGGTGGCCGAGAGTCCGAGGGCCACCCCGGTGCCCAGCAGTACGGCACCGCGCAGCAGGCCTCGCCGGTTCGGACCGCGGTGGGCTGGTTCGGGCAGGTCGAGAGGCTTTGACATCCCTGTCCTTCTGGCTTCTGCGTCCCCCGGTGCGACCGGCCCCGGCGGGACGCGGAGGGGAGAGCACCTATATTGGGGCATATTTCCTACATCGTGGCAAGTGGGGAGAATATTAGTTTCTCGCCAGTGGTCACCGAGCGCGACCGAACTCGGCGAGAAGGGCCCTGACCGGGCGCCGTTCGCAGTCGCACCCGGGTCGCCTTTTTCCCCATTCACCTGCGATGACGCCCCATCGCACGTAGCGTCGAGCTGCCAGTTCCGTTCTGTGACGATGTGGTGCCACGAACCGTAGGAAACGTGTCGATCACTCCTACGCGTGCCCGTGGTCGCCCCGGCACGGCGCGATCTGGCGGCCCATGGCCGGTCAGGCCGCGATGACGCAGTCGACGAGACCGAGGTGACGGTCGATGACGACCACAGCGCAGCACAGTCGACAACAGCCCAGCGAGGAACAGGCGCCACTGCACATCCTGTGGATCAACGCGGGACTCAGCTGTGACGGGGACTCGGTGGCGTTGACCGCCGCCACCCAGCCGAGCATCGAGGAGATCGTGCTCGGCGCGCTGCCGGGCCTGCCGAAGATCCAGGTGCACTGGCCGCTGATCGACTTCGAGTGCGGCCCGGACCAGGGCGCGGACACCTTCATCGAGTGGTTCCACAAGGCCGACCGTGGGGAACTCGAGCCGTTCGTCCTGGTGGTCGAGGGATCGATCCCGGACGAGTCCAACAAGCCCGAGGGCTACTGGTGCGGCTTCGGCAACAACCCCGCGACGGGACAGCCGATGACCACCAGCGAATGGCTGGACCGGTTGGCGCCCAAGGCAACCGCGATCGTCGCCGCCGGCACCTGCGCCACCTACGGTGGCATCCACGCGATGGCCGGCAACCCGACCGGCGCGATGGGCGTGCCCGACTACCTCGGCTGGGACTGGAAGTCCAAGGCCGGCCTGCCGATCGTCTGCGTGCCGGGCTGCCCGATCCAGCCGGACAACCTCTCCGAGACCTTCGTCTACCTGCTGTACCAGATCGCCGGCCAGGCGCCGATGATCCCGCTGGACGACAAGCTGCGGCCGACGTGGCTGTTCGGCCAGACCGTGCACGAGGGTTGCGACCGGGCCGGCTACTACGAGCAGGGCCAGTTCGCCGCCGAGTACGGCTCGCCGCAGTGCCTGGTCAAGATCGGCTGCTGGGGCCCGGTCGTCAAGTGCAACGTGCCCAAACGCGGCTGGATGAACGGGATCGGTGGCTGCCCCAACGTGGGCGGCATCTGCATCGGCTGCACCATGCCGGGCTTCCCGGACAAGTTCATGCCGTTCATGGACGAGCCCCCGGGCAGCAAGGTCTCCGCAGCGGCCAGCCAGATCTACGGCGGGCTGATCCGCCGGCTGCGGCACATCACGGAGAACACGGCGGACAAGGAGCCGCGTTGGCGTACCGGCCGACACGTCGCGCGTCCCGGCCGGTGAGGCCACCCGTACCGGCTCACCGGTCCGGTCACTCAGTCAACGGGGAAGGCGTTCACGAATGACCACCACCGCACCACGCAAGTCCGGTTCCAGCAAGACGTCCAGCGACAAAATCGTGGAGATGTCCTGGGACCCGATCACCCGGATCGTCGGGAGCCTGGGCATCTACACCAAGATCGACTGGGCGGCGAAGGAGGTGGTGGAGTGCTACTCGACGTCCTCGATCTTCCGCGGCTACAGCATGTTCATGAAGGGCAAGGACCCGCGCGACGCGCACTTCATCACCAGCCGGATCTGCGGGATCTGCGGCGACAACCACGCGACGTGCTCGGTGTACGCGCAGAACATGGCCTACGGTGTCCGGCCCCCGC
>JBAUUM010000974.1:0-7630 GCA_049582705.1 Actinocatenispora sp. | reverse complement strand
GGCCTGGACCATCCGGGCCCGCAGCCGCTCGCGCAGCTCGTCGGCCACGGCACGGTGCGTGTCGAGACCGGCGAGGTTGTTCAGCTCGTGCGGGTCGGCGGTCAGGTCGTACAGCTCGGTCTCCACGTACCGGTCGGCGGCGGACACCCGCCAGCCGCTGAGGCCCGGCGCGGTCACCGCGTACTTCCACCGCTCGGTACGGATCGCCCGACCCACATGCGACTCGCTGATCTGCACGAACACCTCGGTCGGCCAGTCCGGGTCGCCGCGCAGCGCGTCGCGTACCGAACGACCCGGCAGCAGCGGGTCGGCGATGCCGGCGGCGTCCAGCAGGGTCGGCGCCAGGTCGATGAGGCTGACCAGCTCGCGGACCCGGCCGCCCCGGGAGAAGCCGGGACCGCCGAACGCCATCGGGATCCGGATCGACGCGTCGTGCGCGGACCGCTTGTACTCGTTGTTCCGGGTCTTGAAGTGGCAGCCGTGATCGGTGCCGAACGCCACCACCGTCTCGTCGGTAAGGTCGAGGCTGCGCAGCGCGTCGAGCAGCCGACCGAACCCCTCGTCGACCCGCTTGACCATCCCCCAGTACCCGGCGAGGTGCTGGTGGGTGGAGCCGCCCAGCGCGGCCAGGTCCGGCGGCACCCAGCGGCCCTCGTACCGCTGCCGGTACCCGTCCGGCGCCGGGTAGTCGTCCCGGGTGTTCTGGTGGTGCGGCTCCAGCAGCGACAGGAACAGCAGGAACGGCCGGTCGTGCGGGCGCGCGAGGTAGTCGATCGCGGCGTCCACGTACGCGTCGGAGCGGTAGCCGGGCAGCCGGTGCAGATTGCCGTGGGTGTCGTACAGCCGTGCGTCGTAGGCGTCGGACATCAGTTCCACCGCGTCCGCGCTGAACCAGTAGTCGTAGCCGCCGCGCAGCTCCACCGGGACCGGTTCGGTGTCCATCGCGCCCAGGTGCCACTTGCCCACGTACGCGGTGTCGTACCCGGCGGCGGCGAACCGGGTGGCCAGGGTCGGCACCTCGGTCGGCAGCGGGATGCCGTTGCGGTACACGCCGATGGTGGTCGGCCACTGCCCGGTCTGCATCGCGGCGCGGGCCGGCGCGCACACCGGCTGGCAGGTGAAGGCGTTCTCACACAGGGTGCCCTCGGTGGCGAACCGGTCCAGGTTCGGCGTCAGGTCCAGCGGGTTTCCGTGCAGTCCCATCGTGTCGTACCGCTGCTGGTCGGTCAGGAAGACCACCACGTTGGGTGAGCCGGTCATGTCCACCTCATTTGAGTCCGGTCAGCGCGATACCACGAACCAGATAGCGCTGGGTGAAGAAGAACAGCACGGCGGTGGGCACGAAGAGCACCACCGAACCGGCCGCGGTCAGGTTCCACTGGGTGAAGTACTCCTGGTTGAACAGCGTCAACCCCACGGGCATGGTGCGCATCTCGGTGCTGGACGTCGCGATCAGCGGCCACAGGAAGTTGTTCCACTGGAACACGAACGTGAACAGCCCGAGCACCGCCAGCGCCGGCTTGGCCTGCGGCAGGATGATCCGGGCGAAGATCCGGAACTCTCCCGCGCCGTCCACCCGCGCCGCGTCGATCAGCTCGTCCGGCAGCGGCGCGATGAACTGACGCATCAGGAAGATGCCGTACGCGTCGCACAGGAACGGCACGATCAGCCCCTGGTAGCTGTCCAGCCAGCCGAGCTGGGAGAACACCACGTACACGGGAATCATCCGGACGAAGAACGGGATCATCAGGGTGCTGAGCACCACCACGAACAGCGTGCGCCGGAACGGGAACTGGAACTTGGCGAACGCGTACCCGGCAATCGGGTCGAAGACCAGGTGCGACAGCGTGATCAGGCCCGCCATGAGCAGGCTGTTGACGAAGAACCGCCCGAACGGCACCCGCTGGAACAGCTCCACGAAGTTCCCGAAGTGCATCGGGGACGGCCACAGCACCGGGTCGCCGGCGAACAGGTCCGCGTTGGACTGCAACGACAGCGACACCATGTACAGCAGCGGCAGCACGGTCAGCGCGCAGCAGCCCAGCGCCACCACGTAGCCGACGCCGCGGGCGCCGGGGAACAACTGGTCGGCGGGCCGCCGGCGCCGGCCCGCACCCTCACGCGGGGTCGTCACGCTGTCCCACCTTCAGTTGGACGACCGACAGCACCAGGATCACGATCAGCAACAGGTACGACAGCGCCGAGGCGTAGCCGAAGTCCCGGAAGTTGAACGCCTCCTGGTACATGCGGAACACGAACAGGTCGGTGGCGTCGGCCGGCCCGCCGCCGGTGACCAGGTACGGCAGGGCGAACTCCTGCAGCGCGGAGATCACCCCGATCACCGAGACGAACAGGGTGGTCGGCGCGAGCAGCGGCACGGTCACGTGCCGGAACCGGCGCCACACCGACGCGCCGTCCACCTCGGCCGCCTCGTAGTACATCTCCGGGATGCCCTGCAGACCGGCCAGGAACAGCACCGTCAGGTAGCCCACCTGCTGCCAGACCGCGATGGCGACCAGGGTGGCCAGCGGGTGGGTGGTCAGCCAGGCCTGGGTGGGCAGGCCCACCTCCCCGAGCAGCCGGTTCAGGATGCCGATCTGCGGGTCGAGGATGTTGCGCCACAACAGGCCAACGATGGCGATGGAGGTCAGGTACGGCACCAGCAGCACGCCTCGCAGCACGGCCCGGCCCGGCAGCCGCTGGTTGAGGATCAGCGCGAGCAGCAACCCGAGCGACGCGCTGACCACGAGCGCGCCGATCCCGTACAGCACGGTGACCAGGAACGCGTGCTGGATGGTGTCGTCGCCCAGCGCGCGGGTGTAGTTGCCCAGTCCGGTGAACACGTCCGCCCTCGGACCGCTGAACATGCTGGTGGCGAACTCGTTGACCAGCGGGTAGAAGAACATCAGCGCGAAGAACAGCATCGGCACGGCCAGGAAGGCCAGTGCCGCACGGGCCTGACGCCGTTTCATCGGGCTGCGCCGCCGGGGCCGCCGGTGTTCCGCCGGCGGCGCAGCCCTCGTGACGGTCGTCGCGGTCACGAACGCCCCAGGATCTTCTCGGCCCGGGCGGCGAACGCCGGCAGTTCGTCGGCGGGCTCACGGCCGGACAGGATCACCGCCTGGTAGAAGCTCTTGTACGCGTCCGACACCTCGTTCTGCTTCCCGGTCGCGCCGAGCCCCTGGGCGAAGTTCTGCCCGTACTTCAGGGATTCGGCCACCGTGCCGATCAACGGGTCCCCGGAGATCCGCGACGAGCTGGCCCATGACTTGCGGGGCATCGTGACGCCGACCTCCTTGGTGACCGCGAACTCGGTCTCCAGGGCGGTGAACCGGGTGATCAGGTCCCAGGCCAGTTCCGGATGCTTCGACTTGGCGGGGATGAACATCCCGGCGCCGGCCAGGATGGTGGCCCGCTTCTCCCCTTCGAGCGGCAGCGCGAGCCCGAGCGGGAACTTCGGGTCGGTACGGATGGGCGCGATGTCCCACGGACCGCTGATGATCATCGCGGCCCGCCGCGCCGACATCAGCTTCTGCGGCCCGGAGTAGTCGGAGCTGGCCGCCGGTACCTGCCCGACCTTGTGTTTGTAGATCAGGTCGGACTGGAACTGCATCGCCTCCACCGCCGCGTCGCGGGGGGTCAGGATGCGTTTCGTCGCGGGATCGTAGAGCCGCACCCCGTTCTGCTCGAACCACGGGCCGGCATAGCCGGGGTCGGAGTTGAGCGCGACACCGTACTGGTTGCCGTGGGTGAGTTTGCGCGCGGCGGTGAGGAACTCGTCCCAGGTCGCCGGCGGGGTGCGCAGGCCGGCGTCGGCGAGCATCGCCTTGTTGTAGAACAGCAGGCTGCAGGTCAGGTGCAGCGGGACGCCGTAGTGCCTGCCCCGGTAGATGGCGTTGCGCAGCGACGAGGGCTGCCAGTCGTGCGGGTAGCCCGACCTGCCGTCGTCCTTCGCGATGAAGTCGTCCAGGGCGAGGGCGTCGCCGGTGGTCGCGAAGTTGACCGGCCAGCCGCTGCCGTCGTCCTCGCACAGGTCCGGCGGGTTGCCGGCCTGGATGTCGGTGAGCAGCTTGGTACGCAGGTCCTCCCACTGGTACTTCTGCCAGGTCACCGTGATGCCGTGGTCGGCCTCGAACTTCTTGATGACCTTCTCGTACGTCTTGTACCCGTGGCCGGCGTTCCAGTAGATCCGGAAGGTCTTGTCGCCGCCGGAGTCGCCGGCGGGCGCTCGTGAACAGCCGGCGAGCAGTGGGCCGCCGACACCGGCGGCCACCCCGGCGGCACCGAGGCGCAGCAGGCCGCGGCGGGACACTGGGTTGCGATGGGTTGCCATGGGGGACTCCCTTGCTCGTCGGACCGTCCGGGCCGAGGTGGGGTGACCTGGTGTGCAGATGTGGTGTTCGGACGGCTCAGCTGGAGTCGCGGACGATGAGCGTCCACGGCTGCCGGAGCCGGGCGCCGGGCAGCCCGGCCGGGGCGTGCACGCGCTCGAAGAGCCGGCCGATGCTGGGGCTGAAGTCGAGCCGGGGCATCCCGACGGTGGTCAGGGTGGGCGTGATGGTCTCGCCCTCGTGGGTGTTGCCGATGCCGGCGACGGCGAGGTCGCCGGGCACCGACCGGCCGAGGTCGCGGGCCGCCCAGATCGCGTCGACGGCGCCCCGGTCGGAGGCGGACAGCAGCGCGGTGGGCGGCTCGTCGGCACGCAGCAGCCGCTGCGTCTCGGTGTAGGCGCGGGCCCGGGAGTCGGCCGCCGCCACCACGAGGCGGTCGTCGACGCCGAGGCCGAGCGCGGTCATCTCCGCGACGAAGCTGCGGTACTTGAGTGCCTGCACCGCGTCGGCGTCGGGTGCCAGCTCGGCGTCGTGGGCGAGGTAGCCGATCCGCCGGTGTCCCCGCTCGTGCAGGTGGCGCACGACGGACCGGCAGGCGGTCGCCTGGTCCTGGTCGACCACGTCGAATCCGTCGGGGGTGAGCCCGTCCTCGAAGACCATCAGCGCCAGGCCGCGACGGGCGAGCCGGGTCAGCTCGTCCGGCGGGATCCGGGTGCCGGGCGCGAGGATCGCCCCGTCCACGAGCCGTTCCCGCAGCACGCGCAGTGCCGGCCCGGACGGGGTGCCGGACCGCAGCGGCAGACCGATCGCCGAGTAGCCGTGCGATTCGGCGCACTCCTGGAGCTGCTCGGTGAGCCGTTCCAGCCAGGGGCTCTCGGGCAGCCGGTAGACGAGGCAGACCAGCTCGGTGCGCTGCCGCCGCAGGCTGCGCGCCACGTGGTTGAGCTGGTAGCCGAGGTCGTCCACGGCACGCAGGACGCGGGCCCGGGTCTCCGGGGTGACCGGCGCGACCCGGTCCCGCCGACCGCTCAGGATGTAGGACACCGTCGCGGTGGACACGCCGGCACGCTGCGCGACGTCGCGCTGTGTCGGGGGCCGCTCCCGCTGCATGGTTACACGATTACCCGACCGTTCTTCCCACGTCAAGAGGGTGTCCACCGTCCTGGGGAACGGGATCCCGCGGACCATTCGACCGTCCGTCCGACGTCGCGGACGGCGCCGCGCATGACCCACGTCACCTGCCTCGGCGAGTGCTCCGGACAGGTTCTAGGGTCGGACGCATGGAGTTCCGACACCTCGGCCGATCCGGCCTGCTCGTCTCAGAGATCTCGTACGGCAACTGGCTCACCCACGGCTCCCAGGTCGAAGAGGATGCCGCCCTGGCCTGCGTACGCGCCGCGCTGGAGGAGGGCATCACGACCTTCGACACCGCCGACGTCTACGCCGCCACCCGGGCCGAGACGGTACTCGGCAAGGCGCTCAAGGACGAGCGCCGGGAAGGGCTGGAGATCTTCACGAAGGTCTACTTCCCGACCGGTCCCGGGCGCAACGACACCGGGCTGTCCCGCAAGCACATCCTGGAGTCGATCGACGGCTCGCTGCGCCGGCTGGGCACCGACCACGTCGACCTCTACCAGGCGCACCGGTACGACTACAGCACCCCGCTGGAGGAGACGATGACGGCGTTCGCCGACGTCGTCCGCGCCGGCAAGGCGCACTACATCGGCGTCTCGGAGTGGCGCGCCGAGCAGATCCGGGAGGCGGCGGCGCTCGCCAAGGAGCTGCGCGTACCGCTGGTCTCCAACCAGCCGCAGTACAACATGCTGTGGCGGGTCATCGAGTCGGAGGTCGTGCCGACCTCGGAGGACCTCGGGCTGAGCCAGATCGTCTGGTCGCCGATCGCGCAGGGCGTGCTGACCGGGAAGTACACGCCCGGCAACGCGCCGCCCGCCGGGTCGCGGGCCACCGACGAGAAGGGTGGCCAGCAGATGATCGAGCGGTGGATGGAGGACGACATCCTCTCCCGGGTGCAGAAGCTGGTGCCTCTGGCCGAGGAGGCCGGCCTGTCCATGGCTCAGCTGGCGATCGCCTGGACCCTGCAGAACCCGAACGTGGCGTCGGCGATCGTGGGCGCGTCCCGGCCCGAGCAGGTCCGCGACAACGTGAAGGCGGCCGGCGTCACGCTGGACGACGACCTGCTGAAGAAGATCGACGAGGCGCTCGACCCGATCGTCGAACGCGACCCGGCCAAGACGCAGAGCCCGTCGCACCGGCTCTGACACCGGACGGCGGGCGACGCGTCAGAACGCCGCCCGCCGGTCCGTCACGGCCCTGTCCCGACGCCCCGCACGCGGGCGGCCCGGAGACAGGGCCGTTTCCGGCTGGCCGTTTCCTGCTGGCCTCAGTGCCCTAGCTGCCCGACTCCGGGCGCAGGGCCATGTCGTACTCGACCCGGTCGTCCTCGACCAGCCGCACCGTGGCGACGCCGCGTTCGGAGAGCTCCCGCCAGCTCTGCCCGAGCCACGACTCGGCGTCGGACTGGCTGCCGAACACCTCACCCGGCCCGGTCGCCGACTCACCGGCCGCGTCCAGATACCGCCACATCCACGCCATGGTCACGCTCCACGCTCTACTGGGTTGCGGGCAGTGCCAGTTTAGGGCCACGGCGTACTGGGGGGCCGCCGGCAAGGGCGGCGCGCGGCGGGTCGTACGGATCGGCGAAGATGACACCCGTGACGCACGCGCAACGGGTACTGGTACTGGGCGGCACCAGCTCCGGCAAGTCGAGCTTCGCGGAGCGGCTGCTGACCGACGAGACCGTCGACCCCTCGACCGAGTTCCGCTATCTGGCCACTGGCCGGGAGAACCCCGACGATCCGGACTGGCAGGCCCGGATCGGGGCGCACCGTGCCCGCCGGGGCGCGGACTGGCACACCGTCGAGTGCGGTACGGATCCCGACCGCCTCCTCGACGCGCTGGCCGAGGCGCCGGCCGACTCCGTCGTACTCGTCGACGACGTCGGCGGCTGGGCCGGCACGCTGCTCGACGCGGCGCCCGACGGCCCCGACCCGAGTGACACGGGGGCGGCCACCGACCACCCGGCCCGGCTCGCCGACGCGGTACGCAACTGCCCGGCGCGGCGGCTGGTGCTGGTCAGCCCCGAGGTGGGCCTGTCGGTGGTGCCCGCCACCCGCAGCGGGCGGCTGTTCACCGACCTGCTCGGCGCCTGCAACCGCGCCGTCGCCGACGCCTGCGACGCGGTGGCCCTGGTGGTGGCCGGCCGTGTCCTGTGGTTGCCG
>JBAUUM010000973.1:0-19625 GCA_049582705.1 Actinocatenispora sp. | reverse complement strand
CGGGTGGAGAGCGCGAGAGGAGGGCGGAGCCCTCCTCTCGCAAAACCCAACTCACATAGCGAAGTTCGGGTCGTTCTTGATCATGGAGAAGTTCCCGCCCTGCGGGTCGGTCAGGATCGCGAACCGTCCGGCCGGCGAGTCGGCCCGGGCGATCTCGGACGCGCCGAGGCCGACCGCCTTGTCGGCGGTGGCGTCGCAGTCGTCGACGGCGAAGTACACCGACCAGTGCGGCGGGATCGGACCCATGTCGGGGCTGATCTGCATCGCGCCCGCCACGCTCTTGCCGTTGGACTCCAGCAGCGTGTACGTCATGCCGTTGCCGATCGGCACGTCGCGGGTCGAGACCGGGAAGACCTTCTCGTAGAACGCCTTCGCCGCGGCGATGTCCGGGGACATCAGCTCGGCCCAGGTCAGCGTCCCGTGTTCGTCGACCACCTCGGAGCCGTGGTGCTTGCTCTCCTGCCAGCAGGAGAAGAAGGCGCCGGCCGGGTCGGCGAAGACCCCCATCCGGCCCTGGTCCATCACGTCCATCGGGGCGACGATCACCTTGCCCTGGTTGGCCCCGACCTTCGCCGCGGTGTCGTCCGCGTCGGTGCTCTTGAAGTAGACCGACCACGAGGTGCCGCGGGCCTGGTCGCTGGCCGGTCCGAGGCCGGCGACCTGCTTGCCGTTCTTCATGATCATCTGGTAGCCGCCCGCGTCCGGCCCCATGTCCTGGAACGTCCAGCCGAACAGCGCACCGTAGAACGCGGTCGCGCCGGCCACATCCGTCGTGCCGAGGTCGATCCAGTTGGGAGCGCCCGGCGGAAAGTTCGTCGTCATGCCCTCATCGTGACGCGACACGGGGGCAGTGTCTGGCGAACGATGCCTACGTCCGCCGAGCGACCGATCGGATGACCCGTACGCGGGACTTTCGTCGTCGGTGCGGATCGGCGGAAACCCGCACGACCCGCACCGATCCGACGACTACTTGAAACCGGATGTCTTGATGGATTCCACGATCCGGCGCTGGAAGAGGACGAAGATCCCCAGCGTGGGCAACGCCGCGATGGTCGAGGCCGCCAGGCTGTAGTTCCAGTCCGCCTGGTGTTCCTGCTGGAAGGCGGCCACCCCGACCTGGACCAGGCTCAGGTCGGTGTTGGTGGTCACCACCAGCGGCCACAGGAACGCGTTCCAGTTGGCCAGGAAGAACAGCACCGCCAGCGCCGCGAACACCGGACGCGACAGCGGTACGACGACCTTCCAGTACACCCGCCAGTAGCCGCAGCCGTCGACGATGGCGGCCTCCTCCAGTTCCTTGGGCAGACCGAGATAGAACTGCCGGAGCAGGAAGATGCCGAACGCGTTGAAGATCGACGGGATGATGATGCCGGCGTAGCTGTCCAGCAGACCAAGCGTGTGCACGATCAGGAACAGCGGCACCAGCACCACCGGGAACGTGATGAGCAGCGTCGAGAAGATCATCACGAACACGGTGTCCCGGCCGGGGAACCGCAGCCGCGCCAGGGCGTACCCGGCCATCGAATGGAAGAACAGGGCCACCACGGTGACCACGATCGCCACGATCAGGCTGTTGAACAGGTAGCGCAGGAACGGCACCTGGGTGAAGACGTACGTGAAGTTCGCCAGGGTCGCGTGGTGCGGCACGAGATCGGTGGACATCACCTCGTCGGACCGCTTGAAGGAACTGAGAACCATCCACGCGAGCGGGAACACGGCGGCCACCGAGACCACCAACGCGACCGCGAACCGTACCCAGTGTCGCTTGTGGACCTTCCGCCTGGCCGGGCGGCGCAGTGCCTCAGTCGTCGACATGGCTGAACCGACCTCCCCGGGTCAGCGCGAACAGGCCGGCGGACCAGATCAGCAGGATCACCACGATGAACGCGCCGATCGCGGATGCGTAACCGTAGTCGCCGTACACGAACGCCTGTTGGTAGATGTAGTAGATGATCAGCGAGGTCGAGTTGGCGGGGCCGCCCTGCGTCATCACGTACAGCAGGTCGATGCCGCCCGTCATCATCGACACGGTCGAGGTGAGCAGGATGAAGAAGCTCGTCGGCTTCAGCAGCGGCCAGGTGATGTTCCGGAACGTGTCCCACGGTCCGGCGCCGTCGATGCGGGCCACCTCGTAGTACTCGCGCGGGATGTCCTGGAGGCCGGCCAGGAAGATCAGCATGTAGTAGCCCATGGCGAACCAGATGGTCACCGCCAGCACGCTCCACAGTGCGAAGTGCGGGTCGCCCAGCCACGACGGCGGGTTCACGCCGAAGAACCCGAACAGGCGCGACATCAGGCCCGTCGTGTCGGTCAGCATGAACTTCCACACCAGGCCGACGATGATCAGGCTCACCACGTTCGGCGCGAACAACGCACTACGGAACAGGCCCACCGCGGGGAAGCGTTCCCGGATCAGCAGGGCCAGCAGCAGGCTCACCACGAACAGGCCCGGGATCAGGACCACCAGGTACAGCAGAGTGGTGCCGAGGCTGGACCGGAACAGCGGGTCGGCGAACATCCGCTGGTAGTTGCCGAGACCGATGAACCGGTACCCGCCGAAGCCGTCGACCTGGAAGAAGCCGAGCACCAGGCAGGCCACCATCGGGATGCCCACGAAGATGGTGAGGCCGAGCAGGTCCGGCGCGAGGAACAGCCACGCCGCGAGCCGTTCCCTGCCCCGGCGGGACATGCGGCTGGGCCGTCCGGCGGCGGCCGGCGCCTCGGCCTCGGTACGGGCCGGTACGGCGACGCTGCTCATGACGCTGGCCCGTTCACGCGACGTCGACCGGGGACCTTCGGGTGATCGATCACAGGATCCTCGCCCCCTCGTAGCTCTTGAGATACGCGTTGATGGAGCCGGCCGCGAGTTCGGCCTGCTGCCGCGGATCACCGCCGGCGAGCTGGCACTGCTGGATCGCGTCGGACACGGCCTTGTACACCACCGGTGGGTAGCGTGGCTCGCCGCGACCGGTCGGGAAGATGTCCTCGGCGAACATCTTCATGACCGGATCGGAGTAGCCGCCGGCCGCGGTGGCGCGCTCCAGCGCGCTGCGGCGCGGCGCCACGTCGCTCTTGGCCTTGATGCACCAGTCGACGACCCGGTTGATCGAGTCCTCACGCATCGAGCCGATGGCCCAGACGCAGAACTTCGCGGCGGTCTCCGGGTCGCGACCGAGCGCGTTGGCCACGAACGCCCAGCCGCCCAGTACCGTGCGGGACTTCCGGCCGGCCGGCGCCGGCAGCGGGAAGACGCCGTAGTCGAACTTGGGCGCGCGGTTGCGGAACGCCGCCACGTTCCAGATGCCGCTGTGGTAGACCGACGCGTACCCCTGGGTGAGGGCGCCGATCACGTCGGCGGCGGCCGGCTCGACCCGTGGCGCGACGCCGTTCTGGACGCTGTCGCGCCACAGCTTCAGCGCGTTGGCCGCGCCCGCGGTGTCCATGCCGCTGCCCTTGTTGTTCGGCAGCACCGCGTCGGCACCGGTCTGCCACAGGAACGGGTACCAGGTGAAGTTCTGGTAGTAGCCCTGCGCGGTGGGAAACACCAGCGGCCCCTGCTTGGCGACCTTGAGTTTGTCGCCGAGGTCGAGCAGCCCGTCCCAGGTGGTCGGCAGGTCCGCCTCGGAGATGTGCGCCTTCTCCATGGCCGGCTTGCTGTAGAACATGGCCAGCGGTTCGATCTCCATGGGCAGCGCGTACACCTTGCCGTCCACGGTGCGGGTGGCCATGTTGTCGGGGAAGAAGTCGGCGACGGCCTCCTTCTCCATGTACGGCGTCAGTTCGGCGAGCACGCCGCCGTTGTAGTAGCGGGCGAAGTCGCCGGGGCTGATCAGGAAGATGTCGGGGCCCTCGCCCGCGGCGAAGGCGGTGGCGAGCTTCGGGTTGCCGAGGACCGTGACGAACTCGAGCTTGATCTTGGTTTCGTGTTCGGCGTTCCACGCGGCGACCATGTCCGCGAACCACTTGTCCTGCTTCGCGAGGTCGGGGCTGCCAGTCGCCGGGTTGGGCGAGTAGAACTGCCAGAACTTCAGCTCCTTGCGACCGCCACTGGCGCTGCCGCAGCCGCTGAGCAGGGCCGGCGCCGCGAGAGCACCGGCGAGGCCGGCGCCACGGGCGAACAGACTCCGCCGACTCAGCCCGGTGCTGGCCCGCGTGGCCGCGCCGTCCGATCCGGATGCCGGCGGCGCTGGTGCCGCGGCGTCCGGGCCGTCGTCTCGGGACATGGGTGCCTCCTGCGCCGGAGTACTCATCCGGCATGAGAAAACGATTTCTGGCTAACTTAGAGCGACACCTGGGTGCCGTCAAGACCGCCGGAGTCGTGAATCATCCAGGCCGGGGCGCTTCGTGTCCAGCGCCGACAGTCAGCTGTGCGGGCCGTCCGGACGGTGCACGGGACCGTGCGCGTTCTCGCAGTACGGTTCCGCCCGCTGTGTCCCGGTCGCCCGCTCACCTGCGTGGTCGACCTGCAACGTGGTGTGGTCGATCTGGTACTCGTCGCGCAGCAGCCGTTCCATCTCCCGGCGCGCGCCGTGGCAGTCGTGCCCGTCCACCACCAGCACGTGTGCGGACAACGCCGGCTCGCCGGAGGTGATCGTCCAGACGTGCAGGTCGTGCACCTCGCAGACGCCCGCCGTCGCGGCCAGCCGTGCGCCCAGCGCGGCGATGTCCAGGCCGGCGGGTGCCGCCTCCAGGAAGATCCGGCCGGAGTCGCGCAGCAGCCGGACGCTCGCGCGCACCATCAGCACCACGACGACGAGCGAGGCGATGCCGTCGGCGCGGGCGAAACCGGTCAGCACGATGATCAGCCCGGCCAGGGCGGTGGTCACGAAGGCGAACAGGTCGTTGAGGATGTGCTGGAAGGCGCCCTGCACGTTGAGGCTGGTGCGGTTGGCGCGGCTGAGCAGCAGGGTCGCCGCCAGGTTGATCACGATCCCGACCAGGGCGGTGACCAGCACCGGGCCGCCGCTGACGACCGTCGGCGCGAGCAGCCGGCGGACCGCCTCGTAACCGAGCCAGGCCGCGAGCAGGGCCAGGCTCAGGCCGTTGATCTGGGCGGACAGGATCTCGGCGCGTCGGAATCCGTAGGTGAAGCCGCCGCGGGGCGGGCGCGCGGCGAGCCGCATGGCGACCAGCGCTAGGGCGATGGCCGCGGCGTCGGTCAGCATGTGCGCGGCGTCGGAGAGCAGCGCCAACGATCCGGCCGCCAGGCCGACCACGACCTCGGCGGCCATGAAGCCGAGGATGAGCGCGAACGCCCCCCACAGCCACCGGCCGTCGGCGTCGCGGGAGATGCCGTGCTGGTGCGCTCCGCCGCCGGAGTGCCCGGCGGTCCCGTGCGCGGTCGACTCGCGAGTCACCCCGGAAATATATAGCCACATTGCTATGTGTGCAAACGTCATGGGCTGCGACGGGCGGCCGAGCACCGGGAACCCGCGCAATCCACGGAAATCGGGACTGAACGCACACACACAACTATCGTCGGTGACGAGACCGGGCCAGAGCAGGAGAATCCGCATGACAGTCACCCGACCGCGGCCCCCCAGCCAACCACCCGAGCCGCGCCCCATCACGGTGCGCCCCTGGCCGGTACACCAGCCGCCCCGCGGGTCCTGGTTCGCCTGGACACTGCGCAACACCGACGCGAAGCAGATCGGCCTCATGTACATGGTCACCGCGTTCGGCTTCTTCATCGTCGCCGGCCTGATGGCCATGCTGATGCGCGCGGAACTGGCTCGCCCGGGCATGCAGTTCCTGTCCACCGAGCAGTACAACCAGCTGTTCACCATCCACGGCACCGTCATGCTGCTGCTGTTCGCGACGCCGATCCTGTTCGCGTTCGCCAACTACGTCGTGCCACTGCAGATCGGCGCGCCGGACGTCGCGTTCCCCCGGCTCAACGCGTTCGCGTACTGGCTCTACCTGTTCGGCGGGCTGATGGTCATCGGTGGCTTCCTCACCCCGCAGGGTTCCGCCGACTTCGGCTGGACCGCCTACCAGCCGCTCGCCTCGGGCATCAACTCACCCGGCATCGGGCAGAACCTCTGGTACCTGGGCCTTGCCATCAGCGGCCTCGGCACCATCCTCGGCGCGGTGAACATGGTGACCACCATCGTGACGCTGCGCGCGCCCGGCATGACCATGTTCCGGATGCCGATCTTCACCTGGAACATCCTGGTCACCAGCCTGCTGGTGCTGCTGGTCTTCCCGATCCTGGCCGCCGCGCTGGCCGCGGTCATGGCCGACCGGATCCTCGACGCGCACGTCTTCGACGCCAGCACCGGTGGACCCATGCTGTGGCAGCACCTGTTCTGGTTCTTCGGCCACCCCGAGGTCTACATCGTGGCGCTGCCGTTCTTCGGGATCATCACCGAGGTGATCCCGGTGTTCAGCCGCAAGCCGGTGTTCGGTTACAAGGGGATGGTCGGCGCCACCATCGCGATCGCCGCACTGTCCATGACGGTCTGGGCGCACCACATGTTCGCCACCGGCCAGGTACTGCTGCCGTTCTTCTCGTTCCTGTCGTTCCTCATCGCGATCCCCACCGGGCTCAAGTTCTTCAACTGGATCGGCACGATGTGGCGCGGCCAGATCAGCTTCCAGACGCCGATGCTGTTCGCCATCGGCTTCCTGGTCACCTTCCTGCTGGGCGGGCTGTCCGGGGTACTGCTCGCCTCACCGCCGATCGACTTCCAGGTCACCGACTCGTACTTCGTGGTGGCGCACTTCCATTACGTGCTGTTCGGCACGATCGTGTTCGCCGTGTACGCCGGGGTGTACTTCTGGTTCCCGAAGATGACGGGGCGGATGACCGACGAGCGGCTCGGCAAGCTACACTTCTGGCTCACCCTGGTCGGTTTCAACGGCACGTTCCTGGTGCAGCACTGGCTCGGTGCCGAGGGGTTCCCCCGCCGGTACGCCGACTACCTGCCATCCGACGGCTTCACCACGCTCAACATGGTCTCCAGCGTCGGCGCGTTCATCCTCGGCGCCTCGATGCTGCCGTTCCTGTGGAACGTGTACAAGTCCTACAAGGCCGGCCCCCTGGTGGAGGTCGACGACCCCTGGGGGTACGGCAACGCGCTGGAGTGGGCGACCAGCTGCCCGCCGCCGCTGCGCAACTTCGACCGGATGGTACGCATCCGCAGCGAGAGCCCCGCGTTCGACCTGAAGTTCCCCGAGGTGGCGGCCGGCCGCGACACCGCCGGGGCGCCACCGGAGGGTGGCGACGTCATGCTCGGTGGACGGCCGGAGGCCGGCCCCGCGTACCCGGGCGAGGAGTCCACTCCCCCGCGACGCTGACCAGGATCCGTCGCGTGACGGTCGCGTGGGCGACGCCGTCACGCCGGCTCCCCGAGGCAACGGAGGCGACCATGTGCCGGCTGTTCGGCATGAGCAGCGCGCCCCGGCGCGCCGATGCCACGTTCTGGCTCCTCGACGCACCGGACAGCCTGCTGACCCAGAGCCAGCGCGAACCCGACGGCACCGGGCTCGGTACCTTCGACGAGAACGGCGACCCGGACGTGGAACGCTGGCCGATCGCGGCCTACCAGGACAAGGCGTTCATCTCGGCGGCCCGTGACCGGTGCGCCACGACGTTCATCGCCCACATCCGGTACGCGTCGCAGGGCCCGGCAGCCGAACGCAACACCCACCCGTTCCGCCAACGCGACCGGCTCTTCGCGCACAACGGCGTGCTCGGCGGGCTGGACCTGCTCGAGCGCGAACTCGGCGACGACCTCTCGCTCGTACGGGGAGACACCGACTCGGAGCGGTTCTTCGCGCTGATCACCCGGTACGCCGAGGAGGCCGACGACGTCACCGCGGCGATCACCCGGGCGGCCCGGTGGGCCGCGGCGAACCTCCCCCTGTACGCGCTCAACATCGTCATGACCACGGCCACCGACCTGTGGGCGCTGCGCTACCCGGACACCCACCCGCTGTACCTGCTGCGGCGGGACGGCGACGAGAACGGCACGGCCCGCCTGCACCACGTCAGCCCGGTCGGCACGCTCCAGGTGCACTGCGGGGAACTGGTTGACGGGGCCACGGTGGTGGCCAGCGAACGGATGGACGACGATCCGGGCTGGCGGCTGCTGCGCGCCGGGGAACTCGTACACGTCGACGGCTCCGGACGCCTCGACAGTCACCAGGCCCTGACCGGAGCACCGCGGTATCCGTTGCGGCTGACCGATCTCGGCTCGCACGCCGCCGCGTCACAGACCGCGGCCCAGAGCGCCGCGGGCGCCTGACCGACCCGACCGGCGGCCGGCACCCACGGCCACCCGACCGCCGTCAGTGGTGGAACGCCGGCGCCGCGGCGCCGTCCAGCCGACCGCCGTAATGCTCCAATGTGGACACGGTACGACGCAGGTCGGCGAGGAACAGCGAGGCCAGCTCGCGGCTGAAACTGTTGCGCACCACGACCCTCAGCACCGAGAGGCTCTCCCGGTCCGGCGGGAACGAGTAGGCCGGCACCAACCAGCCGCGCTCCCGCAGCCCCCGGGAGATGTCGTACACGTCGAACGTGGTGACGTCGTCGGTCAGGGTGAACGCGAAGACCGGCAGCTCGGAGCCGTCGGTGACGAGCCGGAACGGCCCCGCCTCCGGGATCCGTCCGGACAGGTACGTCGCGACCTCCCGACAGGCCAGCTGGACCTTGCGGAAGCCCTCGAAGCCGAGCCGCAGGAAGTTGTAGTACTGGGCCACGATCTGCGCGGCGGGACGGGAGAAGTTCAACGCGAAGGTGGGCATCTCCCCGCCCAGGTAGTTGACCCGGAAGACCAGGTCGTCGGGCAACGCCGCGGTGTCGCGCCACAGCACCCATCCCACTCCCGGGTAGACGAGGCCGTACTTGTGACCCGAGGTGTTGATCGAGGCGACCCTGGGCAGCCGGAAGTCCCACACCAGTTCGGGATCGAGGAACGGTGCGATCATCGCGCCGGACGCCCCGTCCACATGGATCGGA
The DNA here is from genome assembly GCA_049582705.1 of Actinocatenispora sp. Classification (GTDB taxonomy): domain Bacteria; phylum Actinomycetota; class Actinomycetes; order Mycobacteriales; family Micromonosporaceae; genus Actinocatenispora. The sequence continues at coordinate 10,660 of JBAUUM010000973.1, read as the reverse complement.
ATGTCCCATCCGTTGCGTGCGGCCAGATCGTCGAGCGCGGCGGAGATCTCGTGCACCGGCTCGTAGCTACCGTCGAATGTGGACCCCAGGATCGCCACCACACCAACGGTGTTCTCGTCGCAGCGTCGTACTGCCTCGGCCGCGGTGAGGTGCAGCCGGTCGCCCTGCACGGGAACGTACCGTGGTTCCACCTCGAAGTAGTTCGCGAACTTCTCCCAGCAGACCTGGACGTTGCTGCCCATCACCAGGTTCGGCCGATCGGTGGGCAGCCCGGCGTCGCGGCGGCGGTGCTGCCAGCGGCGTTTGAGCGCCAACCCGCCCAGCATCGCGGCCTCGCTGGAGCCGGTCGTGGAGCAGCCGGTGGTGACCGTGGGATCGGGACTGTGCCAGAGTCGCGCGAGCATGTTGACGCAGCGCAGTTCCAGCTCCGCGGTCTGCGGGTACTCGTCCTTGTCGATCATGTTCTTGGCGAAGCACTCGGCCATCAGCTCGGTGGCCTCCGGCTCCATCCAGGTGGAGACGAACGTGGCCAGGTTGAGTCGCGCGTTGCCGTCGAGCATCAACTCGTCGCGCACCAGTTGGGCGGCGGTGGCGGGCAGCATCTCGTCGGGCGGCAGTTCGTCGCGGGGCACCAGCCCCAGCGCCCCGCCGCGCGCGTACATCGGACAGATGTCCAGATCGGGTCGCCGCGCGGCGTCCCCCGGCTTCAGCGCCATGTCCCCGCCTCCGCCCGACATCGGCCGCCGACTCTCGCCACCATCATTCCGCACGTCGCGCCCGGTCCGGGCCCGAATGCGATTCCGCGCCGGGCATCACTGCCCGTATCCGGGCATTTCACATGGAAGAAATCTACAGGTATTCACCTATTGACGGATGAGATCGCCATTGACATCATTTTCCCATTCGTCCCAGTGCTGTCGCTCTCGCGCCTGACCAGCAGACCGGAGGTCACATGCGACAGATCCCCCAGCCGCCCTCGTAGTCGTCTGGTTCGGGGCCAGGGTGGCATCCCTCCCGCTCTCGTGGACCCGATCCGGCCGTTCACCGCCGGCGCCCGCCCCGGGGCCCGGTGAAACCCCCAACGCCGGCCCGCCAGCGCAGCAGCGTCGATCGGACCGGCGATCACCCGCGGCCGTCACCCAGCCCGTGCCGCCCCACGCCACCAGCCGGCCCTCCACGGCCGGTCGGTTGCGCGCGCCCGGGTGACACGACGGTCGCCCGGCACCGAAAGGGCTTCGTCATGAGCGATGCTCAACCGTTCGAACCCGCAACCGGAGAGATGTCCTGGTTCTGCTGCGGCAGCGCCTGGGGCCCGTGCGGTTCCGCCGGCGGTGGCGCCTGCGGCACCTGCAACTCCGGCTCCCACCAGTGCGCCTGGCCGAACGCCTCGGCCGCGTGCTACGCGATCACCCAGCCGTACGCCTGCGGCCACAACCTGGCCCAGCGCGGCTGCGGTCACGTCTTCACGATCACCAACCAGTGCAACGGCTCCGCGGTCACCGCGAGCGTCGCCGACTGTGGCCCCAACACCCACCAGTTCTGCGGCGAGCGCAACTGCTGCGGCTCGGCCTGCGGCACCGACCGGATGATCGACCTGACCCCGTCGGCGTTCAGCGCCATCGCCAGCCTGTCCAGTGGCCTGCTGCCCTGCACGATCGTCTGAGGAGAACGACATGACCGCCATGGACCGCAGACGCTTCCTCACCAGCGCGGTGCTGGGTACCGCGGGCATCGCCGGGGCCACCGCCCTCGGCTCGCTCGCGCCGGAGGCCGCCTTCGCCAAGAACACCACCTCGCTGGACCCCGGGGCGACCGACCCCAACTTCGGCGAGGGCCGGATCACCGGCATCAAGGGCTCGATGCTGCTGGTGACCGGCTCGGACAAGGTGCTGCACCGCATCCAGGTCACCAACGGCACCAGCATCTGGAAGCTGCGCCCGACGACCTTCGACGAGGTCGCCGTCGGTGACGGGCTCTACGCCCGCGGCGTCCGGATGCCGGACGGCGTACTCGCGGCGGACTCGCTGTGGGTCAACATCGTCAGCCTGTCCGTCCAGGTGCAGGCGATCGCCAAGGACCGCCTGCACCTCGACCACAACGGCAGCAAGATCATCGGGCATGTCGTGCCCGGGCACACCGCCGCCGTGTACACCAACGCGCCCACCAGCGGCGACCTGTCCAAGGTCACGATCGGTCGGCACGTCCACGTGATCGGCGCCTGGCGGCCGGACACCAACGAGGTCGACCTCGCCACGGTGTACGCCGGCACAGCCGCGTAAGGAGGCGGACACCATGACCGGATGGCTTGCCACGATCCAGCCCGTACTGCTCGCCGGGGTCTTCGCGTGGTCCGGCCGACTCAAGTTGACCAGCCGGGTCGCGCGACGTCGCGCGGCGGAGGGAGCGCTGGGCAACCTGGTCGGCAAGGGCCTGGCACCGGCCGTGTACGGCACGCTCGGCGGCGTGGAGATCGGCGTCGCCGCCGTACTGCTCGCCGGCGCGCTGTCGTCCGCGGTACCGGCGCTCGGCGTACTGCCGCGCGTCGGCGCCGCGCTGTCCGCCGTACTGGCGGTCGGATTCCTCGGGTTCCTCGGTTACGTCCGGCGCTACGCTCCCACGTCCTCGTGCGGCTGCGTCAGCGCGCGGCAGGCGCCCGTCGGCGCCCGCAGCTTCGGGCGTGCCGGGCTGATGCTGGTGGCGGCGGCGCTCGCGCTGTCCACCGGCACCGGTTGGGCGACGGGTCTGGCGAGCCATCCGGTCGCCGGCGTCGGCCTGCTGGTCGTCGAGGGCGTCGCGGTGGTGCTGCTGTCGCCGGAGGCGGACCGCAGCTGGTTGCTGCCACTGCGCCGACTGAAGGCCCGGTTCCGGCCCAACCCGCTGGCCGGGATGGCGTTCGACCTGCCACTCGCCTCGACCTTGGAACAGCTGCACCGCAGCGATGCGTACCGGCAGGTCGGCGCCCTGCTGAGCAGCGATGTGATGGACAGCTGGGACTCCGAGGAGTGGCGGATCGTCTGCTACCGGGCGCGACGTGAGGGCGGCCCGGCCACGGCGGTGTTCGCGGTGCCCCGGCTGCGGTACGAGCCGGACGCCGTGAAGGTCGTGTTCGTCGACGACGGGAGCGAGGCCGGTTCGGTGGACAACGATCCGGCGGTGCTCGCGCCCGTCTGATCCGGCATCGTGGAACCCGGGTACCGCCGCGACCGCGCGCCGGTACCCGGGTTCCGGCCTGTCCGGGCGCCGCTGCCGGAACCGCGGGCCGGGTCGGGAGGCCCGGAATCCGACCGCGATCTTTGCTCGACGGAATATTGCTGCGTCAACTATAGTTGTGGCCATAGACCCGAGAGTGAGCGCACAGCTGCCACTGAGGAGTGAGCACGATGCCAGCGGTGACCGTCGAGAACCCCCTGGTTCTCCCGCGTATCCCAGATCCAGCCCCGACGAGCGCCGACCGGCCGATCCGGTCCGTCACGACGGCGCCGTCCGGTTTCGAGGGTGAGGGCTTCCCGGTGCGTCGCGCCTTCGCCGGCGTCGACCTGCGCGACCTCGACCCGTTCATCCACATGGACCAGATGGGCGAGGTCGACTACGCGCCGGGCGAGCCGAAGGGCACCGCCTGGCACCCGCACCGTGGCTTCGAGACCGTCACGTACATGATCGACGGGACCTTCCAGCACCAGGACTCCAACGGTGGCGGCGGGGTCATCACCGACGGCGACACACAGTGGATGACCGCCGGTGGTGGCATCCTGCACATCGAGGCGCCCCCGGAGGAGCTCGTCATCTCCGGCGGCCTGTTCCACGGCTTCCAGCTCTGGGTGAACCTGCCGGCCGCGATGAAGATGACATCACCGCGATACCAGGACATCCGTGGCGGCGAGGTCGCACTGCTCAGCTCGTCGGACGGCGGCAGCCTGGTCCGGGTCATCGCGGGCGACCTCGACGGACACTCCGGCCCCGGCATCACCCACACGCCGATCAGCCTGGTGCACGCCACCGTGTCGCCCGGAGCGCGGTTGCGGATGCCCTGGCGCAAGGACTTCAACGCCCTGGTGTACGTGCTGGCCGGGCGCGGCACCGTGGGCGCCGACCGTCGACCGGTGCACACCGGTCAGCTCGTGGTCTTCGGGTCCGGCGACGTCGTCACCGTGGCGGCCGACAGCGAGCAGGACTCGCACACCCCGGCGCTGGAACTGCTGGTGCTCGGCGGCCAGCCGATCCGGGAGCCGGTCGCGGCCTACGGCCCGTTCGTGATGAACACCCGCAACGAACTCCTGCAGGCGTTCGAGGACTACCAGGCAGGGCGTCTGGGCAGCATCCCGGCCGAACCGCATCCCGGCCACGACGTGCTCTGACCGCCCGCTCAGGTCCCGGCCCGCGGGCCGGGACAAGCCCCACGTGACAGCGACGCCGACCTCAGGGCGGCGTCGCTGTCACGTGTGACGGGGCACCCGTCAGCGCTTGCGAGGAGCGCGCTTGGCCGCCGACTTCGTGGCGGTCTTCCGCGCCGTGGTGCGCTTGGCGGTCTTCGCCGGAGCCTTCTTCGCCACGGTCTTCTTGGCGGCCGACTTCGTCGTCGTCTTCGCCGGAGCCTTCTTCGCGACCGTCTTCTTGGCGGTGGACTTCGCGGCGGCGGGCCGGGTCGTCGCCTTCTTCGTCGCGGCGGGCTTCGCGGCCGACTTCGCCGTCGTCTTCTTCGCCGCGGTCTTCGCGGTGGCCACCTTGGTGGCGGTCTTCTTCGCGGCCGTCTTCTTCGCGGCGGCGATCTTCTTCTTGCCGGTCACCACGTCCTTGAAGCCCTGGCCCGGACGGAACGCCGGCACCGAGGTCTTCTTCACCTTCACGGCCTCACCGGTGCGCGGGTTACGCGCGGTGCGCGCCGCACGGGCCCGCTTCTCGAACACGCCGAAGCCCGCGAGGGAAATCTTGCCGCCCTTGCCGACGGTGCGCTGGATCTCGTCCAGCACCGCCTCCAGAGCAGCGGTCGCCATCTTGCGGTCGCCGAGCCGTACGGTCAGCGCCTCGATCAGCTCTGCCTTGTTCACCACAACTCCTGTTAGGTCGTTGGCATGACGCCGTCTCAAATGGTAAGTATGCATGCCATCACGGCACCGACCAAACAGGACAGCAAAGAATTCCCTAGAAATGAACGGTCGGATGACCGCTGCACCGTCCTTTTCCGACTCTCGACGGACGCTCCGACGCAGTGCTGACGCGGCATCGGAACCACCACCGGAACCCCGTGCCTCGACGCCGTTCCGACGCTCTCAGCACTCCTATGTAGACGTGCTGAGAGCCCTCAACCGCAGGGTGATCGTCACAGCGTCGGACCGAAATGCGCCACTGCGGCGTAGTTCGCCGAACGCTCCGGGGGCAGTCCGCCGGGCAGCGGAGTGTCCAGCCGCCACTGTGCCGTGTACACCAGGCCCGGATCGACCAGAGCCAGTCCCGGCAACAGATCGGCCACCTCCGAACGGGTGCGCAGGCGTGCCCGATCGGTCGACCTCTCGAACAGCTCCCCCAGGTCGGCGAGTTCCCTGATGTGGTCGGACGTGCCGTGCGACAGCACGACGTAGCCACCGGCGTGGAACGCCCTCCGGTACGCGGACAGCACTCCGGCCGGGTCCTCGGCGTCGTCGAGGTAGTGCAGCACGGCCACGGCCAGGACCGCGACCGGTCGGTCCGGATCCAGCAGCCCGCGCGCCACCGGGTCGGCCAGGACAGCCTCGACGTCGGCCAGGTCGGCCCCGATCACACCCACATCGCCGGTGTCGCCCAGCAACTGCCTGCTGTGCGTGACGGCGACCGGGTCCTTGTCGACGTACACGACGCGGCAGGCCGGCTCGTACCCGGCCACGATGTCGTGCACGTTGCCGGCGGTCGGCACTCCCGAGCCCAGGTCGAGGAACTGCCGGATGCCGGCGTCCGCGCAGAAACGGACCGCCCGGCGCAGGAAGGACCGGTTCGCGTGCGCGATCAGCCGGGCGTCGGGATAGGCACGCAGGGCCTGCTCCGCGAACTCACGGTCCACCGCGAAGTTCGCCGACCCGCCCAGCAGATAGTCGTAGACGCGGGCCGGGGACGGTCGGTCCCACCTGGCGTCCCGCTCCTGGTTCGCTGCGCTCACCGTCCGATGGTCGCACCCGCCGGACTCTGCGGCACCGCCGGGCGGGGCAGAACCTGCGACGGGCCCCACCCGACGGTACGACCCGAATTGCCGCAGGCCACGAGGGAGCGCAGGATGGACGGATGCGAGCCGTCTACCTGCCCGGTGGCCGCCAGGTCGACATCCGCGACGTCGACGCGCCAGAGCCGGGACATGGCCAGGTACTGCTGCGCGTCGGCGCCTCGACGATCTGCGGCAGCGACGTGCGGGCCATCTACCGGGAGCATCTGGGCACCGGACCCGAGGCGTACCAGGGCGTGATCGCCGGCCACGAGCCCTGCGGCCAGGTCGTCGCGGTCGGCCCCGGCTGCCAACGGGCCCAGGTCGGCGACCGTGCGGTCGTGTACCACATCTCGGGCTGCGGCCTGTGCGCCGACTGCCGGGCCGGCTATCAGATCAGCTGCACCGGCCCGGCGCGCCGGGGGTACGGGTGGCAGCGCGACGGCGGACACGCGGACCTGCTGGTGGCCGACGAACGCGATCTGTTGGACCTCCCGGACAATCTGTCCTATCTGGATGGTGCCTGTGTGGCCTGCGGGTTCGGCACCGCGTACGAGGCGCTACGGCGGGTGGACGTGTCCGGGGCGGACCGCCTGCTCGTCACGGGACTCGGCCCGGTGGGCCTGGCGGTGGGCATGCTGGCCCGCGCGCTGGGGGTGTCGGAGGTCCTGGGCGTCGACCCGGTGGCCCACCGACGCACACTCGCCGTCACCACCGGGGCGGTGACCGCCAGTGCGGATCACGTCGCCGGCGAGTACGAGGTCACGGTGGACTGTTCCGGGGTGGGCAGCGCCCAGTTCGACGCGCTGGCGCACACCCGGCGGTGGGGCCGCTGCGTGTTCGTCGGGGAGGGCGGGCAGCTCGGACCGGTGGACGTGAGCGCGATGCTGATCCACCGGCAGATCACCCTGTACGGATCCTGGGTGACCAGCACCGTACGGATGGCCGAGCTGCTCGGCCAGCTGTCCCGCTGGGACCTGCACCCCGAACGGGTCGTGACCGACGTGTACGACCTCGCCGACGCGGCCGCCGCCTACCAGAAGGTCGACGCCGGTGAGAGCGGCAAGGTGGCGCTGGTGCCCACGCCGCAGGCCGACTCCTGACCAGCGGACGACAGGCGGGGCCGGCGGCGCCCAGGGCGTGTGTCCTAGCGCTCCGGTGTGGACGGTCCCGCCGCCGGCGGGTACCCGGCGGGCCCGGCGCCCGAGGAGCCCTCCAGCTCCACGTGCGGCAGGACCCGGTCCAACCACCGCGGCAGCCACCAGGCCCGACGGCCGAACAGCGACAGCAGGGCGGGCACCAGCACCATCCGGACCACGCTGGCGTCGATCAGTACCGCGGCGGCCATCCCCACCGCGAACATCTTGATCGACGCGTCGGTGTCCAGTACGAAGCTGATGAAGACCACGATCATGATGGCCGCCGCCGTCGTGATCACCCGCGCGGAACTGCCGATGCCGATCGCCACGCTGCGGTGCGGGTGGCCGGTCCGCAGGTACGCCTCGCGGACCCGGGAGAGCAGGAAGACCTCGTAGTCCATGGACAGCCCGAACACGATCGCGAACATCAGCATCGGCACGAACGCCGGTATCGGCACGGACTCGTGCACGCCGACCAGGCCGGATCCCCACTGCCACTGGAACACCGCCACGATCACCCCGTACGAGGCGCCCACGGACAGGATGTTGAGCACCGCCGCCTTCGCCGGGATGAGCAGTGACCGGAACGCGATGGTCAGCAGAATGAACGCCAGCGCCACGACGGCGCCGATGAGCCACGGCATCCGCTGCGAGATCCGGGCGGTGAAGTCCACGTTTCCGGGCGTCGTGCCGGTCAGGTAGGTCGTCAGACCGGTCCCGGCCAGGGCACCGGACCGCAACCGGTCCACCAGCTGCGTGGTGGCCTCGTCCTGCGGCGCGGTGGTGGGCACCACGGTCAGTACCGCCGTGTCGCCGGCCTTGTTGACCGACGGCGCCGAGACGGACTTCACGCCCCGGGTGTCCTGCATGCTCTTCCGCAACGAGGTCAGTGTCTGCTGGTTCGCCTGCTGTGACTTCCGGGGCAGTTCGGCCACCACCGCCATCGGCCCGTTGATGCCGGGGCCGAACGCGTCCGACATCAGGTCGTACGCCCGGCGGCTGCTGTCCGAGGTCGGGTTGCTGCTGGCATCGAGCTGCCCCAGTTGCAGCGAGAACACCGGAAGCGCCAGCACGACCAGCACCACGACGCTGGCCGCCGCCCACGGCCACGGCCGTCGGGTGACCCGGCGGCCCCAGCGCGCGAAGACCGAGTGCTCGTGCCGTTCGGGGGTGGCCCGCGGCGCCTCCGCGTGTCGCCGCCGGCGACGTTCGCCGACGCCGCGGACCAGCCCGCGCACGATGCCGAGCAGGGCGGGAATCAGGGTGAGGGCCGCGACCATCGTCACCGCGACCACGATCGCCGACGCGGCGCCGAGCGAACCGATGAACGGCACGCCGGACAGGTACAGGCCCAGGATGGCGATCACCACGGTGCCACCGGCCACCACGATCGCGGCACCCGACGTGGCGGCGGCCCGTCCGACGGAATCCATCAGGGACGCGCCCTCGTCGAGCTGCTCCCGGTGCCGCGCCACCATGAACAGTCCGTAGTCCACGGCGACGCCGAGTCCTAGCAGGGTGGCCACCGTCGGTGCGGCGTTGGGCACGTTCGACAGCGCGGCGAGCAGCCCGACCAGCGACAACCCCGCACCGACCGAGAAGAGCGCCGAGACCAGCGGAACCGCCGCCGCGAACAGGGATCCGAACGTCAGCAGCAGGAGCACCAGGGCGCAGGTCAGGCCGATCAGCTCGGACCGCAGGTCGTGGTTCTCCTGGGCGATCTGGCCGGCCCCGCCGCCGTAGTCGACCACGAGGCCGGCGGAGCGGGCCGGACGCACGGCGTCGTTCATCCGGTCCAGGTACGAACTGTCCAGCGAGGCCGGCACCACGTCGAAGGCGGTGTTCGCGTACGCCGTGGCGCCGTCCTTGGACACCTGCGGCGAGTTCTGCTGCGCGAACGGGCTCACCGCACGCACCACGTGCGGCAGCCGGCCGAACTGGGCGACGGCCTTGTCGACCGCGTCGCGGTGCGCGGCAAGCGTTCCGGTCCGGGCGTGGAACACGATCTGGCCGGTGTTCCCGCTCTGCTGCGGGAACCGCGCGGACAGCACGTCCGCGCCCTGGGACGCCTCGCTGCCCGGCACGGTGTAGTCGTTGACGAACTGGCCACCGAACGCGGCCCGCAGCAGCAGAAGCGCCACCAGTACCACCAGCCAGACGGCGGCGACGAGCCAGTGCCGGCGGAACGCGAACCGCCCGAGTCGGTTCAGCAGCTCGCTCATCGTCGCGCTCCGATCCCGCCCCGTGCGGTGTGTCCGCGCCGTCCCCGCGTACCGCGCGTCCGTCCCGGCAGGATCAGTCTGTACCGTCCGGGCCGGCCGGACGGGCGAAACGGCCGCGAGGCACGCCTGTCCCGGGCGTCGGATCGCCCGTTCGGGACGTCGGTCGCGGTGCCGGGCCGCAACGGTACGGAGCGCGGCGCGGCGGCCCGGTCGTGCGGGTCCACACCGGACGGTACGGAAACGTCCGGTGGACGGATGGTCCACCGGACGGTTCACGGGGTGGTGCGGGGTGCTGCCCTGGGCGGCGAAGCTCAGCCGCAGCCGACCGGGGTGGCGTGCGCCGGGTCGAGCGCGTTGCGCACCTCGTGCAGCGAGGTCGGGTCGAACGCGACCGCGGCGTGCTCGGCGAGATCCACCGCGCAGTCGTCCTGGACCACCACGTTGGTCACCGCGGAGCCGGACAGCGCCTGCGTGGTGTACGGGGTGACGACCTCGTCGAACCGGGTGGAGATCACCGTGTACCGCACCCCGGGCACCGTGTCGCCGCCCGAGTTGAGCGAGGTCAGCATGTCCGAGCCGCGAACCTGGTCCCGGCAGGCGGGGCAGGCCGTGTACACGATGTCGGCCGCACCGGGGAACTGCTCGGCGAGCGTCACGAGGCCGTCGAGCGTCGTGCCGTGGTTGGACGGGGCGAGCGCGACGAGCGAGTTGACGTGGGCCGCGCCGCCCAGGAACTTCAGGTAGTAGCGCGGCATCATGCCGCCCTGGGAGTGTCCGACGAGGTCGACCTTGGTCGCGCCGGTGTGCGCGAGCACCGTGTCGACGAAGTCGGCGAGCTGCCCGGCGGAGTCGGCCACCGGGCCGATGCCCTGGATGATGTTGCCCGCGGGGGCACCGTAGTCGAGGGCGAAGACGCAGTAGCCGCGGCTGGCCAGCATCGGGGACAGCGCGAGCCAGTTGTCGTAGCGGTTGGCGAAGGTGCCGTGCACGAGCACCACCGGGTTCGGGTGGGCGGCGCTGGGCCGGCAGGACCAGTCGTTCGCGCCCGGTGGCGGGGCGATCGGGTCGCCGCTGGGGTCCGACGCGACGGACACGTGCGGTGTCCGTGCGGTGGGCGGGTGGGCCGCCGGCGG
>JBAUUM010000972.1:0-2593 GCA_049582705.1 Actinocatenispora sp. | reverse complement strand
GTACCGGCACGACGCCCGGCGGGGCGGCGGCCCCAAACGTCGGACCCGACGGCCGGCGGCGCGAGTTCGGCACGTCCGCGCCGGACGGCCGACCGGTACGGTACGGGCATGTCTGTGAACCCTCCGGCCGGCACCGCCCAGGTGGACGTGTGGATCGGCGATGTCAACCGGCTGCCCGCGGCCGGCACGTCGGCGTTGCTCAGCGACGCGGAGCGCACCCGGTCCGGCGAGTTCCGCTCGGAACCGGCCCGGGAACTGTTCATCGCGTCCCGTGCCCTGCAGCGCGCGCTGGGCAGCCGCTACCTGGGGCGACCGCCGGAGAAGATCGAGGTCGCCCGGCAGTGCCAGCTCTGCGACGACCCCCACCACGGCCGGCCGTTCCTCGTCGACGCCGACGGGCTGGAGTACTCGGTCTCGCACAGCGGCACCCTGGTCGTGATCGCCTACAGCCGTGACTGCCGGGTCGGGCTGGACACCGAACAGGTGGACCGACGGCTGGACGTCGCGACGATGAAGGACCGGGTACTCGCCCCCGAGGAGGCCCGGGAGGTCACCGGCTCGGATGCGCAGCGCCGCGCGGCGTTCCTGCGGCTGTGGACCCGCAAGGAGGCGGTACTCAAGCTGACCGGGCACGGCCTGTCGGTGCCGCTGGCGGACGTGGTCGTCAACGCCGACGAGGCGCACGTGGCGCCTCGACCGGACGGCTGGCCGGACGACCCGATCTGGCTGACCGACCTCACGCTCACCGCCGACTACCTGGCATCGCTGGCGAGTACCGCGACCCGGCCCGCGGTCACCGTCAAGGACGCCGTCGAACTGTTCTGAGCGCCGCGCGGGTCAGGTAGCCGGCCGCGGCACGGGTCATCGCGCCGCCCGGCGCGCGGGACAGCACGGCGAACTCGCCGACGGCTCCGGACGTACCGTCCAGGAAGCGCAGTACCCGGTCGATCGGCTGACCGGTCAGCAGGCCGGTGAAGAACGTCGGACCGTCGATACCCCCGGTGTCCAGCGCGCGCAGCAATACCCCGTCGAACAGCCGGTGCCGCCGCGGGTACGGGCGGGGCGGCACCGGTACGGCGCCGGCCGCGAGCCGGTCGGCGATGCCCGCGGCCTGCCGCAGCATCGCGGTGAACGTGTACCCGGTGGCGGGCCGGGTGGCACCGCCGGCCGTGCCGATCCGCATCACCCGGCGCCCGACCCGGCGCGGGAACGGGGCGTCGGTCATCGGGATCGCGCCGTCCTCCGTCTCGTCGACCCGGAAGTCCCCGACGGCCAGGGAGTACCGGGCGGCGAGGTGGTCCGCGAGCGCCCGCTCGTACCGGGGCCGGTCGTGCCGTTCCCGGGAGAACACCGTGTACTCCACCAGCGCCCGGCACCGGCTCAGCGGGAGCAGGTAGCAGAAGGCCAGGCCACCGTCCGGCTGCGGTACCGCGAAGTCCATCAGCGTCGCGGTGTCCGGATCGAACACGTCGCGCCCGGCCGTCACCCACCAGCCGTGGAAGTGCTGCAGCAGCGTGGTGACGCCCGGCCGGGTCGGCGGGCGCGGTCGGGAGTCGAACACCCACCGGGCGCGGACCGTGCCGGCGGGCGTCGCGACCTCCGCGTGTCGGGTGCCGTCCCGTACCGCCCCGGCCGGCTCGGCCAGCCAGGTCACGTCGAGCCGTTCGGCGCGGCGCGCCACCCGGGCGTAGTAGTCGGCCGACCGGACCATGACGTAGCGCCGGGGCGTCAGGTCGACGGGGCGCGAAACCGCGTCCGGCCCCACCACCGACAGCGTCGACCAGTGCCGGTGCACCACCTCGTCGACCGGGCCGGCACCGTCGTCCCAGAAGCACCAGGTGCGGTCGTTGCCACGGTGCCGCACCGGGTCGATGACCGCGACCCGCAACGGTCCGGGCCCGTGCCGCCGGGCCGATGCCAGGGCGTCCAGCACGGTGAGTCCGGCGCCGCCACCGCCGAGCAGCGCGACGTCGACGTCCATCAGGAGCCCACCAGCGGGCGGCCGAGCAGCTCCACCGCCTCCGGCAGACTCGCCGGTCGCAGCACGCCGACGGGCAGCCGACCGGACCAGCCCGGCCCGCAGGCGCCCACCAGTACCGGCCGGGGGCGGATCGCCAGGACGGCGCGCAACTGTTCGTGGCCGGCGGTGCGGGTGGTGTGCGACCACAGCAGCACCACCGCCGGCCCGGTCCGCACGATGGCGTCGTGCAGCGCCCACGTCGGTACCCGGGCGCCCAGCATCCGGCTCGCCGTGTCCCGTTCGGCGAGCGCGGCGGCCAGCGCCTCCAGCGGCAGGCTGTGCTGTTCCTCGTCGGCGCAGGCCAGCAGGATGCGTGCCGGCGCGGAGGGGCGGCGTACCCCGGCCAGTGCCGCGGACGCCACGTTGGACAGCAGGTGCTCGGCGGCGACCTGGTGGCCCGTCATCTCCTCGTGCGAGCCGATCTCCCGCAGCGCGGGGCTGATCAGCTCCATCCAGGCCGGTACCACGCCGGCGGTGAGTCCCCGCCGCAGGATGCGGGACACGTCGCCGGCGTCCAGGGACAGCGCGGCGCGCTTCAGGCCACGCACCTCGGCGCCCGGACCGGGCGCGGAC
>JBAUUM010000971.1:0-7723 GCA_049582705.1 Actinocatenispora sp. | reverse complement strand
GCGCCGGGCCGCGCTGCGGTACGCCGCCGCGGTACGGGCCGCCGAGGTGGAGGCTGGCGACGGTCGTGCGGACCGCTGAGCGGCGTTCGGGTGGTCTGCGCCCAGGGCACCCCTGTGCCCCGGTCTGGGGTGCCAGTTCGCCACTCCGAGCACTCGCACAGGATAAGTTTGTGATCTCCTGGGTAGGGGACAGTGGCGGGATGGAGGAGGCCAGATGAGCGACGAGCCGGACCTGGCAGCCCGGCTGCACGGTGTCGGTGGCGAGGGGGCCACCCACCCGGTCGGCGGGGCACCGGAGCACCGGACGCTCGGCACGGTCGTCGAACCGGACGGCGTGGGGCCGTTGGGGCGGATGGCGGAACTGATCCGGCACCGGCCCGTGGTGCTGGTGGCCGTCGTCGTCGCTGGGTTCCTGCTGGGTCGGTTGGCCAGACGGGTCGCCCGGTCCACACACTGACCCTTCGCTGCGACGCTGACCGGCGCCGCACCGCGCATCAGGGAGCGAGTCCATGACGTTGACCCAGCCACAGGCCCGGCCGGTCCGGCGGGCCGACGAGGCACACGACGAGCAGCCGATCGGCGCGATCGTCACCGAGCTCAAGGGTGACCTGAGCCGGTTGGTGTCCGAACAGATGGCGATCGCCAAGGTGGAGCTCAAGCAGGAGGGCAAGAGGGCCGGGAAGGGCGCCGGACTGCTCGGCGTCGCCGGCTTCGGCGGGTACATGGTGTTGATGTTCGGCAGCCTGGCCGCCGTCTACGGCCTGGGGCACCTGCTGGGCAACGGCTGGGCCGCGCTGATCGTCACGGGCGCCTGGGCGCTGGTCGCCCTGGTGGCCGGGCTGGCCGGCCGGTCGCAGCTGACCAAGATTTCCGCACCGAAACAGACCATCGCCGCAGTCAAGGAGAACCTGGCATGGGCGCGCACCCTGAAGAAATGACCCCGGAGATGATCCGGGAACGGATGGCGGACACCCGGGCGGCCATGACCGCCAACATCGAGCAGCTCCGCGACCGGGTGAGCCCACGTGCGTTGGTGAGCCACCGGTTGTCCGGCGCAAGGAAGAAGCTGCACGGTGCGGGTGACCGCGTCGCGCATCCGCTGCACAAGGCGTCCAGCGGCACGCGTGGGGCGATCGGCGGCGCGGGGCACACCACCGCCCGGGTCCCGGCGCAGATGCGCCGGGTCACCGACACGATGCGCCGTCAGCTGACGGAACGTCCGATGCTGATCGGGCTGGCCGCGCTGCTGCTCGGTGCGGCCGCAGCGGCACTGCTGCCCGGCCGGTCACGCCGGCAATGAGCGGGGCGCCGACCACGGGGGTGAAGGGCCGGCTCGACCGGTACCAGCAGAGCCACCCGTGGTTGGCGCTGCCCGTCGCGGTCGTCAAGAAGTTCGTCGAGGACCAGGCGGGCAACCTCGCCGCGCTCATCTCGTACTACGCGTTCTTCTCGTTCTTCCCGCTGCTCCTGGTACTGGTCACGGCCCTCGGGTTCGCGGTGGCCGGCAACCAGCAGCTCGAGGACCGGATCCTGCACACGGTGACCGGGCAGTTCCCGGGTCTGGGCAGGACGATCATGCCCGCCGGGCAGAGCCTGCACGGCAGCGGCCTGGGCCTCGCGATCGGCATCGCGCTGGCGCTCTGGGCGGGTCTCGCGGTGGCCAACGCCGCGCAGACCGGCTTCAACACCGTCTGGCAGGTGCCGCTCGTGGACCGTCCGGGCCTGCTGAAGCGGACCCTGCGCAGCGTCGGCCTGCTGGCCATCCTCGGTACCAACATCATCGTCACGACGCTGATCAGCGGGCTGTCGGCCGGCGCCGGGTCGCTCGGGTTCGCGTTCGGGTCGGGGGCCCGGGTGCTGCTGTTGGCGGCGTCCCTGGCCATCAACATCGTGCTGTTCGTGGCGGCGTTCCGGGTTCTCACGGTCCGGGACGTGTCCACCCGTGCGGTACTGCCCGGCGCGGTGCTCGCCGCGGTCGGTTGGCAGATCCTGCAATGGATCGGCGGCTGGATCATCACCAGCAAACTGCAGTCCGCAAGCGCCACGTACGGCACCTTCGCTGTCGTCATCGGCCTGCTGACCTGGTTCTTCCTGCTCGGGCAGTTGATCCTGCTGGCCACCGAGCTGAACGTGGTACGGGCCCGGAAGCTGTGGCCGCGCGGGCTGCTCGCCGGGCACCTGACCGACGCCGACCGGCGCGCGTTCACCGGCTTCGCGTCGATGCAACGCCTTGAGCCCGGGGTCCGGATCGACGTGCGGTTCGACCAGCAGGAGACGGACGGCACGCCGGAACGGTAGGCACGGCTGGCTCCGACGGTAGGCTCACCGGTACCGTCGGTGGCATGCCGATCGACTTCCCGACCCTGGCCGTCCGGATCGTGACCGCGCTGCTTGACCCGATGACCGCGCACTACGCCGGTGCCCATGTGGCCGACGACGAGCTGATGGACCTGTCGTCATCGGCCGTCGAGCAGCGGGTGTCCATGCTGCGTGACGCGTCGCACTCACTGTCCGAAGTAGAGGAAGACGATCTCGAAGCCGAAGAGCGGGTCGACCACGCCATGCTGTCGTCCATTGTGGATGGCCGACTGTTCGCGCTGACCGAGTCCCGCGACCACGAGTGGAACCCCCTGATCCACAATCCGGGACCGTTGCTGGACACCCTGATCAACCGGGAGTTCGCGCCAGCCTCCGAACGGCTCACCCATCTCGCCGGCCGGCTGGCCGCCCTGCCCGACGCGCTCGCCACCGCCCGCGCCGTGCTCACCGACTGCCCCGTCGAGCACGTACGCACCGCCATCGGCCAGTACTCCGGGGTGGCCGCGATGATCAGGGACCAGGTGCCGACCCTGATGGCGGCCGAACCGGGCCTCACCGAGCGGGTCGTGCCGCCCCGGCAGGAGGCGTTGTCGGCCCTCGACGAGTTCGTCGACTGGCTGCGCGCCCGCGCCGGTGAGCCCGGCCGCGACCCGCGGCTCGGGCGGCGGCTCTGGGAGGCCAAGCTGTGGCACACCCTGGACACCCCGCTGACCGCCGCCGAACTGGACCGTCGGGCCTGGGAGAACCTCGAACGGATCACCGCGCAGCTGCGGGTGGTGGCGGCCAAGCTCACCGGTGAGTCCGAGTCCGACGACGCGGTACGGCTCGCGCTGGACACCGCCGCCATGCAGCACCCCGACGGGTCGGGCTTCGTCGACCAGGCGCGCGCGGCGCTGCGCGAGGCCACCGCGTTCGTCGAGCAGTTCGAGCTGGTCTCGACGATGCCCGACGACCCGTGCGTGGTCTGCGAGATGCCCGCCTTCGAGCGTGGCGTCGCCTCCGCGTACTGCGACGCGCCCGGGCCGATGGAGCGGTCCGAGCTGCCCACGCTGTTCGCCATCGCCCCGCCGCCCGCAGACTGGCCGGAGGAGCGGATCGAGTCGTTCTACCGCGAGTACAACGACCAGATGATGCGCAACCTGACCGTGCACGAGGCCATGCCCGGCCACTACCTCCAGCTCGCGCACGGACGCCGGTTCGGTGGCGCCACCCCGGTCCGCGCGGTGTTCCGCAGCGGCACCTTCGTGGAGGGGTGGGCGGTCTACGCCGAGGAGATGATGGCCGACCAGGGCTTCGGTGGCCTGCCGGTACGCCTCCAGCAGCTCAAGATGCAGCTGCGTTCGACGCTGAACGCGATCCTCGACCAGGCCGTGCACTGCGACGGCATGACCGAGGACGAGGCGATGCGGCTGCTGACCGACCGCGGCTTCCAGGAGGTGGGGGAGGCCGCCGGGAAGTGGCGGCGCGCCCTGCTCACGTCCACGCAGCTGTCCACGTACTTCGTCGGGTACACGGAGATCGCGGCCATCGCGGCGTCCCGGCCGGTCGACACCGACGTACGGGCCTGGCACGACGAGATGCTCGCGCACGGCTCCCCGCCGCCGCGCCACCTCCGTGCCCTGCTGAACGCCTGACGCCGGCCGGCATCGCCCCGCACAGCGCAAAAAGGTCTCCGGCGACTCCGCTCCTGGAGTTCGCCGGAGACCTCACGTCTCCGGTGTTCGTGGTTGTGCGAGCCACCGGGCCTCGGCTCGGCACCGGCTCCGGGTAGGACGGGCCGAGGGCTGATTGCACAGGCTAAGGGTGTAATGCCTGACGCTGAAGGACTTTCAGGCCGGTCCGAAGGTTCCGGTCCGCAGCCCACTGACGAACGCGGACCACGCGGTGGGTCCGAACGCCAGCACAGGGCTCTCAGCATCCTTGGAGTCGCGGATGCCGACCGCCCGGTCGAGGTGAGCTACCTCAACGCAGGCAGCGCTGTTCGCAGAGCAGCGGGTGCTGCGCCGCCAGCGTGCCTCAGCGTCATCGACAATTGTCATTCCGTATCCCTTAATAGACGTTAAGCAATACCAAAATAGTCGGTAATGCGCGCGCAGGCACACCTTACATCTTCGTGCCACTGGATACGGGTGCACTCCGGGAAAACCGCGACATCCCTAAAAATTGGCTGTGCGGCTTGCTGAACGCTATGGGCGCTGTTGAAATTTGCTGCTGTTCCTACCGCGACGAGGCCGGATGCTCATCCGGTAGTTGCCTGACCGTTTCGGAGCGTATCAAGGAATGCCTGCCAGCTGACGCTGGACACGACGATCAACGGAATGGGGTCTTTTGAATCCCTGATCGCCATTAACTGGCCGGCTGAGGCCACTTCCACGCAATTTGGGCCGCAGGCGGTGCTCCTCGAGCTCTTTCTCCAGGTGAGCGGAGAAAGGTCCACTGGACGCATTCGGGCCTCCTTCTCAGAAGTGCGAGGAGCCTTCGGCAGGCGGTGGCCGCAGCATTGCGGGCGTGGCCATGGTCAGAAGGTTGGTCTCGCATCCTTCGCGCGTGACCTCCGGCTGATGCGGTGACGCCGGCAGGCGGCAGCGCCTGGTCGCCAGGGGCCGTGCACAGAAAAGGATAGCCGATACGAGCCGGGTTGTCGCAGACCGTAACGGTGGGTGAGGTGTACGGGAGTGGTCAACCCGTACATTCTTCGGCGATCTTGCCGATTGCCTCCAGTGATCGCTCGGGGTCGAGGGCCGCGCCGCGGATGCAGTCGAAGGCTTTCCGGTGCTGGTCCACGACGGGTTTGTTGTCACGCAGCAGCATGTTCCACGGAACGCCGTCCTTCTGCAGGACGGGAGCGTCGTTCGGGTCGCTGAACTCGAAGATCAGAAACGGGCCGCTCATGCCGACGTACGCGCCGCGCTCGAACGGGACGACCTGCACCGTCACATTCGGCATGCCGGCGACATTGACGATGTGGCGGAGCTGCTCGGCGGTTGTGTCGGCGTCGCCGACCCGTCGTCGCAGCGCGGCCTCGTCCAGCACGGCGACAAGATCCGGCGGATCGTCCCGGCCGAGCACGTGGCGCTGCCGCGCGCTGCGGATCTCGATCAACTCGTCGACCTTGCTCTGGCTGCCGGGGTCCGCCTCCATCAGTGCCCGCGCGTACTCCTCGGTCTGCAGCAGACCGGGAATGCAGATCGTCTCGAACAACATGATGGTGGCCGCCTCGTCCTCGTAGCCGAGGAATTCGAGGTGATCGTCCGGGTAGATGTCCCGGTAGCGGGACCACCAGGCGGACTGCTGACGGGCGGCGCGGGCCAGCCCGGTCATGAAGGTGACCCGCTCGGGGTCCGACACCTCGTACAGACTGAGCAGCGCCTTCATGTCGTTGGCGGAGATCCCGACCTGGCCCGCCTCAAGACGGATGACCTTCGACAGCGACCACTCCATGGCCAGGGCCACATCGTTCTGGCTCTTCCTGGCGCGTTCGCGTTCGTCGCGGAGCTCATTGCGCAACCGACGACGGACGAGAGGCCGCTGGCCTGCGGGCATTGCTACTCCTCGGTGAGCAGCCGACAACGTGGCATGGCGAAAGCACGCGGATGGCCACCGAACGGTTGGATCGTAACACTTCTGCCAGGTGGCTGTCTGCCAGGCGTACTGTCTGCGGGAGCCGGCCCGGGGCGGGCCTCCCGTACCCGCCCCGGCACCTTAGTGGCCCGCCTGCAGGGCGCGGCAGAGCGCGAAGCGGATCTGGTTGAAGACCCGTTCGTCACGGCTCCACAGCAGCTGCACGGTGTGGTGCTGGTACTCCGCCCACAGCTCGTAGGGCCTCGGGCGTACCCGCCGGCTGATGAGGGCCGCGACCAGGCCGAGCGTGCCGGCGGTGATGATCGCGAGCGAGGTCCCGACCGCCTGGTCGGTCACCCGCCAGCTGCAGCTGCCCAGCACCAGGAACAGGCAGGCGAGGGTCACGCACACGGTGGTGGCCCTGCTGCCGGAGCCGCGCGCGATGCGCACGTCCCGCAGGTGGTCCAGTCGGTAGTGCTGGCCGCGCACGACCAACTCGTGCGAGGTCACCTGAACACCGCCGCGGTGGTAGTAGGTGTGCACCGGCATGTCAGTCACCCCCTGAGTTCGCCTCGGTCGCACGACGGTGTGCGGACGGTTCGGAACGTGGTGGTCCGCGACAGGAGTGCTCGTCATGGTCAGCTCCTCCGTTCCCGCGTAGGCACTGATCGGCCCTGTGGGCGCTCCGGTGTGCCTTCGGTCCGGTTGTCCAAGAGAGGGACCCTCAAGTCCAGTATCCATGACATCGAGCAAAAAGGAAGGCGCCAATCTGCCAGGTGGCACTTTGAGAGAGAGCGGTCGGCCAGGAGACAGTAAGCCGGGTTGTCGGGAAGCGGGGCAAAGCTCCTGATGGGCGCCGGTACGGCGCCGTCCACGAGGCCGCCCGGCCGGGCGCACACGACAAACAGTCAGATCATGGACAGAAACCCGTCCTGTTACTCCCAGTAAGGGCGATTCAGTCGTGCGAGGCCGGCTGGTAGTCGACGTGGGCCCGGCGCGGCGGGTCGAACGGCCGGCCCACCGAGTGGGGCTCGTAGCCGGTCATCGTGACGTCGAAGTCGTGGCCGTCGACCCGGCCGGTAAAGCTCGCCAACG
Source organism: Actinocatenispora sp. (assembly GCA_049582705.1). GTDB lineage: Bacteria > Actinomycetota > Actinomycetes > Mycobacteriales > Micromonosporaceae > Actinocatenispora. The sequence goes on along the minus strand of JBAUUM010000971.1, from coordinate 748 downwards.
CCCCCACGGCGGTGAAACACGCGGCGAACGGCTCCGTACGGTGGCCCGCGCCGACCCGGACGCAGGTCGCCCGCCGGCCGGCGATCCGCCGCTCGCTGCGGTGCGCGGACGACGTCCGGTCCTCCGCGGCCGAGGTCAGCAGCGACACCACCTGCTCGACCGGCACGAACCTGTTGTCGCTGGCCGTCCGGATCCCGGCCAGGTCGGGCTGCGGCCGCGCCGGAGTCGGCGGAACCGAACGCACCGAGCAGAAGTTCGTGCCGCCCGAGCGGGTACAGGTCATGACCGCGACGTTCGTCCGCGCCCAGCGCCCGCTGTCGAACACGTACGCCACGCGGCGCGGATGCACGGCGTAGGTGACCGACGCGGTGCTCCCGTCGCCGAGCCGGTACGTCGCCGTGTACGGGGTGACCAGCTCGTTGTGGTCCATGTCCGCGGTCAGCTGGTTGATCACGGACGCCCGTCCGGTCAGCTGGTACGTGGTGTCGGCGCAGCCGGTGACGCCGGTCAGCAGGGCCAGGCCGACGAGGCCCGCCAGCACCGGGCCGCGGCGGGGACGGGACGCCGGCGACCGGCGACGGGGGGCGGACATGGCGTCAAGACTGGCCTCGGCGGGTGCCGGAACGCAAACCCGCCGGCCCGTCCGCCGGGCCCCATGAGCCTGCGGGGTGAACCGCCGGCCGGGGGCGAACCCACCGCCCGTCCGCCCTGTCCGGTGACCCTGTCCGGCCAACCAGCCGGCCGGCGC
>JBAUUM010000970.1:0-11448 GCA_049582705.1 Actinocatenispora sp. | reverse complement strand
GGGCAGCGAGCCGGAGCAGGGCAGCGAGCCGGAGCAGGGCAGCGAGCCGGAGCAGGGCAGCGAGCCGGAGCAGGGCAGCGAGCCGGAGCAGGGCAGCGAGCCGGAGCAGGGCAGCGAGCCGGAGCGGGCCAGCGAGCCGGAGCAGAGCACCGGGCCGGCCGACGACAGCGGGTTCGCCGCGGTCGGGCAGGCTGCCGAGCCCGTGGAGGCTTCGACCGTCACGGAGGCCGACGGGTCGGAGGCGGCCCCGGTGGAACCGGCCGCACAGGCCGACGACGCGGCCGACCCGGTGCCGGTCGACGAGCCGGAGCAGCCGTTCGTGGCGTCGGCCGCGACCGGAACCGACGGCCAGGACGCACGACCCGACGCGGACAGCGACGGTTTGGACGCCTCCGATCAGGAGTCTGCCGGCCGGGAGCTTGCCAGCCAGGATCCTGCCGGCCACGACATCGCCGCACCGGGCGGCGGTGCCGCCGGGGACGACGGAGACGAGGCGCCGGAGTGGCCGCCCGTACCGGCGCCCGAGCCGGCGGAGGAGCCTGGGCCCGACGCCGTCCCGGCACTGGCCTTCCCGGCCCCGCTGCAGAAGACGGTGCCCGACGCCCAGGTCACGTTCTACCTGGAGCGTCACTTCGACCGGGTGGGCGGCTACGTGCACCGGGTGTCCGACGCCCCGCAGTCAGCGGACGACCTACGGCGGATCACCGCCATGGGCGGCCAGCCCGGCGTGCCCGTGCATGCGATCCGGTGGACGGCCGAGTCGGAGAAGCTGGTGCCGGTGATCGGTGCGACCAGGTCCGGCACCGAGCCCGACCTGGTCGAGTACCGGATCGCCAGCGTGCGGCTGCCGCACGGCGCGGAGCTGTTCCAGATCGGTTCGGACGGCACCACGATGGTGATCGCCGTCTTCAACGCGGACCAGCACCGCTGGCACCCGCTCACCTGACGCAGGGCCGGTCTGAGCCTGAGGCGGCCTGGGCCTGGGCCTGAGCCGGCCTGAGCCTGAGCCGGCCTGACAGCTGAGTCCGCCGGCCGGCTCGGCCTGGGCCGAACCAGGCCGGCCGGCACGCGCCGCTCCGGCGGTGACCGGCCGGTCACCGCAGGCGGTGCCGGGTCAGGTCTCCTTGATCCAGCGCAGGATCTCGCCGGTCACCCGCTCGGGCACCTCCTGCTGCGGGAAGTGCCCGACGCCCTCCATCAGCTGCCACTCGTACCGCGCCGCCACGTACCGGCCGGAACCCTGGGCGGTACGCGGAAGCACCCCGGTGTCCGCGCCGCCGTGCAGCTGCAGCGTCGGGCTGGAGATGGGCTGCTGCATCAGCTTCACGAACCGCCGCCCGGCCGGCCGCAGGGCGCCGCGGAACACCCACCGGTACGCCTCCAGCGCGCAGAACGCCGCCTGCGGAATCTGGATCGCGTCCCGGCAGAACCGCAGGTACTCGACGAACTCCGGCTGGTTCCGCCACCCCGGCCCGGCCCAGCTGGTGAGCATCTCGGCGGCGAGCGTGGCGTCGTCGCGGGTGAGTACGTGCTCGTAGCGGGGCAGCTGGAAGGCGAGCAGGTGGCGGCTCGCGGCGAGCTGGCCGCGCGGGTCGGCGAACAGCCCGGTACGCAGCCGCAGCGGATGCGCCGAGTCCAGCACGACCAGCCGGCGGATCCGGGTCGGATGGAAGGCCGCCGTCATCCAGGCGATCATGCCGCCCAGGTCGTGGCCGACCAGTACGGCCTCGCGTTCGCCGAGGGCGCGGATGAGCCCGTCCACGTCGGCGGACATCGTGTACCCGTCGTAGCCGCGGGGTGGCTTGTCGCTGGCGCCGTAGCCGCGCAGGTCGACGGCGACGGCCCGGTACCCGGCGTCGGCGAGCGCCGGAATCTGGTGCCGCCAGCCGTACCAGGTCTCCGGGAAGCCGTGCAGCAGGAGGACCAGCGGTCCGGCGCCGGCCTCGACGACATGGAACCGGCTGCCGTTCGCGCCGACGAACCGGTGCGTCCATGGTCCGTCGACCAGCACGCAGTTCTCATCTGGCGGGACAGCCATGCCGTTCAGGGTAACGGTCTGCCGCCCTTTCGGCCGGCCAGGCCCGTTCCGACCGGCCCGGCGCCCCGCCGCCGGCCGGCCTCAGGTCCGCAGGAAGGTGAGGACCGCCATGACCCTGCGGTGGTCGGAGTCCGACGGCGCGAGGCCCAGCTTGGCGAAGATGTTGGAGATGTGCTTCTCCACGGCACCGTCGGTGACGACGAGCTGCTTGGCGATCGCGGTGTTGGTGCAGCCCTCCGCCATCAGCCGGAGCACGTCGTTCTCCCGCGGCGTGAGCGTGCGGATCGGATCCCGGCGGGACACGAACAGCTGCGAGACGACCTCCGGGTCGAGCACGGTGCCGCCGTTCGCGACCCGGCTCAGCCCGTCGAGGAACTCGTCCACGTCCGCGACCCGGTCCTTCAGCAGGTAGCCGACCGCGCCGGCCCGGTCGGCCAGCAGGTCGTCCGCGTACGAGACCTCGACGTACTGGGAGAGCACCAGGATCGGCGTGGCCGGTACCTGCCGGCGGGCCTCGATCGCCGCCCGCAGTCCCTCGTCGGTGTGGCTCGGTGGCATCCGGACGTCCACGATCGACACGTCGGGTCGGTGCTCCGCGATCGCGGTGACCAGCGACGGCCCGTCCCCGACGGCCGCCACCACCTCGTGCCCGGCCTCGGCGACCAGCCGGATGATGCCCTCCCGGAGCAGTACCGAGTCGTCGGCGACTACGAGGCGCACGGCAGCTCCGCGGTGATGACGGTGGGGCCGCCTTCGGGGCTCTGCACGTCGAACCGGCCGTCCACGGCCCGGACCCGGTCGGCCAGCCCGGCCAGCCCGTGCCCCTTGGCGGTGTGCGCGCCGCCCACGCCGTTGTCCGAGATCGTCACGTACAACAGACTGCCATCACCGTTCAATCGGACCTTCGCCCACGTCGCGCGGCTGTGCTTGGCCACGTTCGTGAGCGCCTCCGCGACCAGGAAGTACGCCGCGTTCTCGATGCTGGCCGGCAGCCGGTCGCCGGTCGCCAGGGACACCTCCAGCTCGACCGGTACGGTGCACCGGCCGGTCACGGCGTTGAGCGCGGCGCCCAGGCCGCGGTCGGTCAGGATCGGCGGGGCGATGCCGCGGGACAGCGCGCGCAGCTCGTCGAGCGTCTCGCGGGTCTGCTCGATGGCCTCGTCGAGCAGCGGCGCGGTCCGTTCCGGGTCGGTCTCCAGCCGGCGCTTCGCGAGGCTGAGGTCCATGGTCAGGCGCACCAGACGCTGCTGGGGCCCGTCGTGGATGTCGCGTTCCAGCCGCCGTAGCGCCGACGCCTCCGCCTCCTGGATCGCCTCCCGGCTCAGGGTCAGCTCGTCCACCCGGTCCTGCAGGGCGCCGGCCCGTTCCTGGATCAGCAGCAGCCGGGCCAGGCCGGAGCGGGTGAGGGCCATGCCGCGTACCACGAACGGCGTACTGGCCAGGAAGAGCAGCCCGATCACCGTGTTGACGGCGACGAACGGCCCGTAGGTGTGCGGGAAGCCGAGCAGGTCGGAGACGCCGGAGTCGATGTCGAACGTGGCCCACGCCCAGGTGAAGTCCAGCGTGAAGCCGATCCCGACGGCCCACCAGACCACCGTCACGACGAAGGTGAAGATGGCCGGGATCATGGCGAAGACCCCGAACAGCAGGTCCCGCCAGCTCTGCGGGTCGGTGAGCGGGGTGAGCGTGCGCCCCAGCCCGGTCTTCCCGGCGGGACTCTTGTAGCGCGGCGCGGTGATCCGCCGGCCCAGTACGGCGGGCAGCCAGGCGCGTTCCAGTCGGGCGAACAGTCCCGCGGTCTTGACGCAGGCCAGGAGCACGAACAGGCCGCCAAAGGTGATGCTGAGCGAGGTGCCGACGGCGAACAGGGTGAGCACCGCGACGAAGCCGACGACGGCGATGGGCAGTCCGGTGAGGCAGTACAGGGAATCCACCCGGAGCTGGGCCAGCAGCTGGCGCGGCTGGCGACCGGGGGCGGCCGCGGTGATGGTCATGCCTAGACGGTAGGTACTGGGGGGCCCGGATCCCATCCGGTGGTCCGCCTTGCCGTGGGTGGGGACAGCCCCAGTGCCGGTGGGGACACGGGGCCGACCCGACATGAGGCATGGGTCACTGCGGTGCCGACGCGTGGTGCATGCCACCGGCCCGGAGAATGCGTCGGTATCGGGTTCCGGGCCGAAAAGCAGGCGAAACAGCGCAGCCCATGACGATACTTCGTGGCCCCGATGTCACGGATCGTCAAGATCGCGATTTGTGCGTGCGTTCACAAACGCATAGTCTGGCGGCACGGCGCGCCTCTACCACATCCCTGAGCGGATGTCCGAGTCAGCCCGACCACGTGCCAAGAACCGTCGCAAGATCATTGGCTGGCCCGCACGCGGGCGCCGAAGATATCGTCGTTTCGAGAGTCAGATGAGTCAGCAGCGAACCGACAGTTCGGCGAGCCCTGTGTTCCCGGATCTCCCCGAGGCAACCGTCGCCCGCCTGCCCGAGTACCTGCGAGCCCTGCACACGCTAGCCGAGCAGGGCCATGACACGGTGTCCAGTGAAGGGCTCGCCACCGCGGCCGGCGTCAATTCGGCCAAGCTCCGCAAGGACCTGTCCCACCTCGGCTCGTACGGCACCCGCGGCGTCGGCTACGACGTGGCGTTGCTGATCACGCAGATCGAGGCCGTCCTCGGCCTGTCGAAGCACCGCACGGTGGCGCTCGTCGGCATCGGTAACCTCGGCCACGCGCTCGCCGGATACGGCGGATTCGCCAGCCGTGGCTTCTCCGTGGCCGCGCTGTTCGACGCCGAACGCGCCCAGGTCGGCGAGCGCATCGGGGACCTGGTGGTCCGGCACGTCGACCAGCTCGCCGAGGTGGTCGCCGCCGAGGGCATCTCCATCGGCGTCATCGCCACCCCCGCGCACGCCGCCCAGCAGGTCGCCGACCAGCTGGTCGGTGCCGGCGTCACCAGCATCCTCAACTTCGCCCCCTGCGTACTGACCGTCCCGCCCGGGGTGGACGTCCGCAAGGTCGACCTGGCGGTCGAGATGCAGATCCTGTCGTTCCACGAGCACCGCAAGGCGCTCACCGCCCTGCCCACACCGCGGCCGGGACCGGACGGACGCCCGGGGGAGGCGGTCGCCACGTGAACCTGCTCGTCGTCGGCATGTCGCACCGGACCGCGCCGGTCGATCTGCTGGAGAAGCTGGCGGTGCCCAGTGGCGGCATCCCCGACATGCTGCGGAGCCTGCTGGCCCGGCCGTACGTGGCCGAGGTCGTGGTGCTGTCCACGTGCAACCGGGTCGAGGTGTACGCGGCGGTCAGCGCCTTCCACGGCGCGCTGTCCGACATCGGCACGGAACTCGCCGACCGGGCCGGCTGCGACGTGGCCGGGCTGGCCAGCCACCTCTACGTGCACTACGACGACGAGGCGGTCCGGCACGCCTTCCGGGTCGCCTCCGGGCTGGACTCCATGGTCATCGGCGAGGCGCAGATCCTCGGCCAGCTGCGGGACGCGTACGCGGTCGCCCGGGACAACGATGCGCCCGGCCGGCTGCTGCACGAGCTCCTGCAGCAGGCGCTGCGGGTCGGCAAGCGGGTACACAGCGAGACCGGCATCGACCGGGCCGGGCAGAACGTCGTCACCGCCGCCCTCCAGCTGGGCGCCGAACGGTTCCGCACCGACGTGCCGGAGTTCCTGGCCGGCCGCAGCGCGCTGCTGATCGGCGCCGGCGCGATGGGCGCGCTGTCGGCGGCGACGCTGGTCCGGCACGGCGTCAGCGACCTGGTGGTGGCCAACCGTGGCACGGACCGGGCGAGCCGGCTGGCCGCCAACCACGGCGGCCGGTCCACCGGCCTGTCCGGGCTGGCCAACGAGCTGGCCGGCGCCGACCTGGTCATCTCCGCGACCGCGTCGACCGGGTACGTGCTCACCACGGAGCTGGTGACGGCCGTGGCCCGGGAACGCTCCGGTCGCCCGTTGCTGCTGCTCGACCTCGCCGTACCGCGGGACATCGAGCCCGGGGTGGTGGACATCCCCGGGGTCGAGGTCGTGGATATCGAACAGCTCGGTTCGTCGTTGGGTTCCGAGGACGGCGTCGCTCCGGCACCGTTCGCAGCAGAGAGTTCGGTGTCCGCCGCGGAACGGATCGTGGCGGATGAGCTGGACACCTTCCTCGGCTTCCTGCGCAGCGCGAACGTGGCTCCCACCGTGGCCGCGCTGCGGGGCCGGGCCGAGGACGTGGTCAGCGTCGAGTTGCGCCGGCTGGCGCAGCGCCGCCCCGAACTGACCGATGCGCAGCGCGCTGAAATAGCACGCAGCGTGCACCGGGTGGTACAACGCCTCTTGCACCAACCCACGGTCCGCGTCCGTGAGCTGGCCGCGGAACCCGGCGGGGACCGGTACGCGGTCCTGCTCCGGGAACTGTTCGGGCTGGACGTGGCGGACGGAGCCGCCGTCGAGGCGATCCGCGTGTCACCGGCCGACAGTCCTGACGGGCACCCTACGGAGAGCGAGGAGATCGAGTGACCCACACGATCACGCGACCGCTTCGCCTGGGCACCCGGGGGAGTGCGCTGGCGATGGCGCAGTCCGGCACCGTGGCGCGGGCGCTGCAGGTCAGCGCCGGCCGCAAGGTGGAACTCGTCGAGGTGCAGACCACGGGCGACCGGTCGTCCGCGCCGGTCCAGCGCCTCGGCGTGGGTGTCTTCGTCTCGGCGCTGCGCGACGCGCTGCTCGCCGGCGACATCGACGTGGCGGTCCACTCGTACAAGGACCTGCCCACCGCACCGGCCGAGGGCCTGACCATCGCGGCCGTGCCGGCCCGCGCCGACGCGCGGGACGTGCTGGTCAGCCGGGACGGGAAGGGACTGCGGGACCTGCCCGCCGGTGCCCGGATCGGTACGGGTGCGCCGCGGCGCATCGCACAACTGACCGCGCTCGGCCGTGGGCTCGTCTGCCTGCCGATCCGTGGCAACGTCGACAGCCGGCTCGGCCGGCTGACCCTGGGCGAGCTTGACGCCGTGGTGCTGGCCGCAGCAGGCCTGCAACGGCTGGGCCGGCTCGCCGAAGTGACCGAATTTCTCGATCCGGACCTGGTACTCCCGGCCCCGGCACAGGGTGCCCTGGCCGTGGAGTGCCGTACCGGCGACGTGGCCCTGCGTTTGGCTCTCCGCGAGCTGGACGACGACGTCACCCACGTCGCGGTACGTGCCGAGCGCGCCCTGCTGTCCACATTGGAGGCAGGGTGCAGCGCGCCCGTCGGTGCGTACGCCACGGTGACGGACGGGACAGTTTTCCTGCGCGGTGCGGTGGCCACGATCGACGGCAGTACGTCGATTCGACGGTCCGGTACCGGAACGCTCGCCGACGCCGAGTCGGTCGGCCGGCGGCTTGCCGCCGAGCTGCTCGACGCTGGCGCTGAATCCTTGTTGGAGAGTGCACGATGACCAGGCGTAAGTCCGTCGGCCGCATCACCGTCGTGGGCGCCGGCCCCGGCGACCCGGGCCTGCTGACCCGGCGGGCCGTGGAGGCAGTGGCCGCCGCCGACCATGTGGTCTACGACCGCTCGGTGCCCGAGGTACTGCTGTCCACCGTGCTGGCCGAGGCCGGCCCCGAGGTGGAGCGCAGCCCCGCCGAGGGCGTCCCCGGCGACATCGCGAAGGTACTGGTGTCCGCGGCCCGTTCCGGGCTGCAGGCCGTCCGGCTGGTGGCCGGTGACCCGTACGCGCACGACTCGGTGGTGAAGGAGATCCAGGCTGTCGCGCGTACTGCCGTGCCGTTCGAGGTGGTCCCGGGCGTCAGCCACTCCACCGCCGTGGCCAGCTACGCGGGCATGCCGCCCGGCCAGGTGCGTACCGAGGTGGACGCCGACGACGTGGTCAACCTCGACTTCGACGCGGTCGCCGCGACGCTCAACGCCGGCAAGGAGCCCGGCTCGTCGGCGTCGCTGTCGCTGACGGTCGACGCGGGGAGCCTCGCCCAGGTGCGTGACGGCCTGCTGGCCGCCGGCACCGACGGCTCGGTACCGGTGGCGGTGACCGGCGACGGCACCGGCGAGACCCAGTACACAACGTCGTCCACTGTGGACAGTTTCGTGGAGGCCGCGCTCGGCTTCGGCGGTCCCGTCGTACTCACCCTGGGCAGCGGAGTCAGCCAGCGCGACAAGCTCGGCTGGTGGGAGAACCGCCCGCTGTACGGCTGGAAGGTCCTGGTGCCGCGCACCAAGGAACAGGCCGGCTCGATGAGCGCGCGGCTGCGCGTCTACGGCGCCATCCCGTGCGAGGTGCCGACCATCGCGGTCGAGCCGCCCCGCACCCCCGCCCAGATGGAACGGGCGATCAAGGGCCTCGTCGACGGCCGGTACGCGTGGGTCGTGTTCACGTCCACCAACGCCGTCCGCGCCGTGTGGGAGAAGTTCGCCGAGCACGGCCTCGACGCCCGGCACTTCGGCGGCGTCAAGATCGCCTGCATCGGCCCGGCCACCGCCGACGCCGTCCGCGCGTTCGGCATCCAGCCGGAACTCGTACCCTCCGGCGAGCAGTCGTCCGAGGGACTGCTGGCCGACTTCGCGCCGTTCGACGAGGTGCTCGACCCGGTCGGTCGGGTACTGCTGCCGCGCGCCGACATCGCCACCGAGACCCTCGCCGCCGGGCTCACCGAGCGCGGCTGGGAGGTCGACGACGTGACCGCGTACCGCACCGTGCGCGCCGCGCCGCCGCCCGCCGAGATCCGGGACGCGATCAAGTCCGGCGGATTCGACGCGGTGCTGTTCACCTCGTCGTCCACGGTGCGCAACCTCGTCGGCATCGCCGGCAAGCCGCACACCCGCACCGTCGTCGCCTGCATCGGCCCGAAGACCGCCGAGACGGCCGTCGAGTTCGGCCTGCGGGTGGACGTCCAGCCCGAGCACGCCAGCATCGTCGACGAGGTCGAGGCGCTGGCCGCGTACGCGGTGGAACTGCGGGAGAAGCTCGCCCAGATGCCGCCCAAGCAGCGGCGCGGCTCGAAGGTTCAAGGCCCCACCGCCCTCCGCTTCCGGTAGTTGGGACGGCCCAGATGCCCGCTCGCGGCGTTGTCGCCCCGCTTGTGTGCGCGATCAGCACACGGCGCGGGGCTCCGCCTTGCGAGCGGGCATCTGGTTCCGCCCCGACACGCGAGGGTTGGAAATTCAGGACCCCGAGGGGTTGCTGCCGCGGGCGGGCCAAGGGGACACGGAACAATGGGGACACGACGCGGGGCTTCGCCCTCGCGCGTGACCAGCGGGGCTTCGCCCTCGCGCGTGACGGGCGCGGGGCACACGGCGCGGGGCTTCGCCCGCGCGTGACGGGCGCGGGGCATACCGCGGCGTGACAGGTGAACGGGGAGGGCTGGGGCATGGGTGAGTTTCCGGACGTGCGGCCGCGGCGGCTGCGGCGTAACGCGGCGGTGCGGCGGCTGGTCTCCGAGACGGTGGTACGGCCGGCCGATCTGATTCTGCCGATGTTCGTGCGGGAGGACATCAGCGAGCCGAAGCCGGTGACCACCATGCCCGGCGTGTTCCAGCACACCCGGGAGTCGTTGCGGAAGGCGGCGGCGGAGGCGGTGCACGCCGGCATCGGGGGCGTGATGCTGTTCGGCGTGCCGGCCGTGAAGGACGAGGTCGGCAGCGGCGGCACCGACCCGGACGGCATCCTGAACGTGGCCCTGCGCGACGTGATCTCCGAGGTCGGCGACGCCACCGTGGTCATGTCCGACCTGTGTCTCGACGAGTTCACCTCGCACGGCCACTGCGGCGTACTGGCGGCCGACGGTTCGGTGGACAACGACGCCACCCTGGACCGGTACGCGGAGATGGCCGTCGTACAGGCCGAGGCCGGGGCGCACATGGTCGGCCCGAGCGGGATGATGGACGGCCAGATCCGGGTCATCCGGCGCGCGTTGGACGACGCCGGCTTCGCCGACACCAGCGTGCTGGCCTACTCGGTTAAGTTTGCGTCGGCCTTCTTCGGCCCGTTCCGCGAGGCGGTGCAGTCTGCGCTGGTCGGCGACCGGCGCACCTACCAGGAGGACCCGGCGAACATCCGGGAGGCGCTGCACGAGGTGGCCCTGGACGTGGCCGAGGGTGCCGACCTGGTCATGGTCAAGCCGGCGCTGCCGTACCTCGACGTGATCGCCGCGGTCCGCGCGGCCGTCACGGTGCCGGTGGCCGCGTACCAGGTGTCCGGCGAGTTCGCGATGGCCGAGGCGGCGTTCGTCCACGGCTGGCTGGACCGGGACCGCACGATCCTGGAGACGCTGACCTCGATACGCCGGGCCGGCGCCCAGCAGATCCTCACCTACTGGGCACTGGACGCCGCCCGCCTGCTGCGCGAGAGCTACTGACCGCCGTCGATCACCGCGCCGGCGCGCCGAACAGGCGCAGCGCCGAGACCATGCCGTCCGGTCCGAGGTCGGTGGCCGGCCCGAACGGATACTGCAGCTGGTACGAGGCGTACAACAGCAGGCCGATCGTGCCGACCAGGGACACCACCATCACCAGGTGCGCGGTGCGGCCGGCCACGCCGAACAGGTAGGTCAGCGCCACGGTGAACAGCCCGCCGGCCACCATGACGAACCACATCATCCCGGAGAGGCTCTGCCCCGCCAGGTCCAGCCGCTGCTGCCGGCCCGCGTACACGGTGTTCAGCGCGTCGTCGAGCGACCCGACCTGCGCGGCGGGGGTGCCGGACGCGTGGGCCGTACGGGCGAGCTGGTCCAACAGCGCCTGCCCGCGCGGGCCGGCCGGATCGGCCCGCCGCATGGCCGGCCACTCCTGGTCCCGGACGACGGTCGCGTACTGCCGGCACAACGTCTGCACGCTCGCCCGCTGGTCCGCCGGCAGCTGCTGCGCGGCCCAGTACACCCGCACCAGACCGTTCGCCTCCCGCTGACCGGCGTCGCGGGCACTGCCGACGTTCTGCCACTGCGAGGTGACCACGAACCCGACGACGATCGCGTACAGCACGCCGACGATGGCGAAGATCAGCCCGTTGACGTCGTTCATGTCCTTGCGGTGCCCCTGATCGGCGCCACGCCGGAGCAGGAGCAGAAGCAGCGCGGACCCCAGGCAGGCCAGGCCGATCCAGAGGGCTCCCTGCAGATAGACAGTCATAAAGGTGACTTTCTGTAGGTGGAAGGCAATCGTAACGTAGTCTTGGTCATCGTGGGCCGACGATCAAGAAAAGGGACGATGCGGATGCGACGAGTACTGATCTCCGCGGCAATGCTGGCCGCGGCGGTGTCCGTCACCGTGGCCGGCGTCGGTGTCCCGACAGTCCCGGCCGCCGCGCGGTCGGGACACCCGACCGACACCGCCACCCGGCCGGTGGCCCCGGTCCGGCCCGCCGCGCCGTCCAGGGCTCCGGTACGGTCCGGTACCCGGCCAGCCGCCCCGGCGCGGAC
>JBAUUM010000969.1:0-4946 GCA_049582705.1 Actinocatenispora sp. | reverse complement strand
GTGCCCGCCGACCAGCGCCTGCCGCGGGATGTGACGCGGCTGCCGGCGGGTGACGCGGGTGACGAGCACGACGGACAGGCAGGAGTGTGCGGCTTGGCGGTGTCGGGCGGCGATGTGTTGGGTCGCGGATTGGCTCTGCTGGGCAGGGCGATCCGGGACGAGCCGGTGACCTTCACCGTCGGTGCCGTCGGCAGCGTGCTGTTCGCCCTCATGACGGTGGCCGGCGCGTACGTCGTCGGTGCGGTGGTGGGCTCGGTCGCGGTCCCGGCCATCAGCTCCGGACATCTGCCGGCCGGCGGGCTGGCGCTCGGCGCCGGCGCCATCCTCGCGGTCAGCGGGCTCAAGATCGTCGGCATCTACGGCCGGCGTCTCGGCGCGGGCGCGATGCAGTACCGGTTGCAGGCCCGTTACCGGCACGCGGTGACCAGCCGCTACCTCGACCTGCCGGTGTCCTGGCACCAGCGGCACCCGACCGGGGCGCTGCTGTCCAACGCTAACAACGACGTCGAGTCGGCGTTCATGCCGATCGCCCCGCTGCCGTTCGCGGTGGGCACGGTGACCATGCTGGTCGCCGCCGTGGTGTCGCTGCTGGTCACCGACTGGGTGCTGGCCCTGGTCGGGCTCGCCGTGTTCCCCGCGGTGTTCGCGGTCAACGTCGTCTACTCCCGCCGCTCGGCCCCGCTCCAGGCCCGTGCGCAGCACCTGCGCGGCGACGTCGCGGCGGTGGCGCACGAGAGCTTCGACGGCGCGCTGGTGGTCAAGACCACGGGGCAGGAGGACGCCGAGGCGGAGCGCTTCACGGTGGTCTCCGAACAGCTGCGGGACGCCTCCATCGCCGCCGGCCGGATCCGCGGCCTGTTCGATCCGCTGATGGACGCGCTGCCCAACCTGGGCACGGTGGCCGTGCTGGTGGTCGGTGGGTTCCGGCTCGCGGCCGGCGACATCGACGTCAACGACCTGGTCAGTGCGGCGTTCCTGTTCAGCGTCCTGGCGTTCCCGGTCCGGGCGATCGGCTGGGTGCTCGGTGACCTGCCCCGGTCGGTGGCCGGGTGGGAGCGGGTCGAGCAGGTCCTGTCCGCCACCGGCGACATGCGCTACGGCGAGGCCGGGCTGCCCGGTGACGGTGCCGTGTCGCTGTCCTTCGAGGATGTCCGGTTCGGTTACCGCTCCGGCGGACCGGCCGTGCTGGACGGCGTGACCCTGACGGTGCCGACCGGCCGCACGGTCGCCCTGGTGGGCGCCACCGGCACCGGCAAGTCCACGCTGACCACCCTGGCGGCCCGTCTGGTCGACCCGGACGCGGGGGTGGTCCGGATCGACGGTGTCGACGTCCGCGAGCTGTCCGCCGAGGCGCTGCACGGCGCGGTCGCCCTGGTGCCACAGCTGCCGTTCGTCTTCGACGACTCGGTACGCGGCAACGTGGCACTCGACCGGCCGAAGGTGGACGCCGAGGAGGTCGCCGCCGCGTTGCGGCTGGCGCAGGCCGACCGGTTCGTGGCGGACCTGCCCGACGGGGCCGACACGATGGTGGGGGAGCGGGGCGCGAGCCTCTCCGGCGGGCAGCGGCAGCGGCTCACGCTGGCTCGCGGCCTGGCCGGTCGTCCCCGGCTGCTGATCCTGGACGACGCGACCAGCGCCGTCGACCCACGGATCGAGTCGGCGATCCTCGCCGGGCTCCGTCAGGCGGCCGGCGATCAGACCACGGTGCTGGTCGTGGCGTACCGACGGGCCACCATCGCACTGGCCGACGAGGTGATCTACCTGGACGCCGGTCGGGTGGTCGCTCGCGGCACGCACCAGCACCTGCTCGGCACGGTGCCCGGCTACGCCGCACTGGTCACCGCGTACGAGGCCGACGCTCCGGATGTCGTGGTCGCGGATGCCGACGCCCCGGATCCCGGTGGTCCCGGGACAGGTGGTCCCGGTGCCCCGGACGCCGGTGCCCCGGACGCCGGTGTCTCGGACACCGGTGCCCCGGACGCCGGTGTCTCGGACACCGACGATCCGGCTTCCGCGTCCGACGAGGCCGGGGTGTCCGCGTGAGCGCCGCCGCGCCGGCCGTCGCGGAGCAGCCGGACACCTGGGCCACCCTGCGACGCGGCGTGGCGCTGTCGCCGGAGCTGCGCGACGGGCTGGCCGGCACCCTGGTGCTCGCGCTGGTGTCCACCCTGGGCAAGGTCGCCGTACCGGTCGCCGTGCAGCAGGGGCTCGACTCGGGCACCGCGGGCGGTGGGCTGAACCTGCGCCTCGTGGTCGGCATCGGCGTGCTGACCGTCGCGCTGCTCTGCCTGACGGTGGCCTCGGCGTACCTGATGAACTACCGGCTCTACCGCAGCACGGAGACGGCGCTGGCGCTGCTGCGCACCCGGACCTTCCGGCACGTGCACGACCTGTCCATCCTGCACCAGCAGGAGGAGCGGCGCGGTTCGCTGGTCAGCCGCGTCACCTCCGACATCGACCAGATCAGCCGGTTCCTGCAGTACAGCGGGATCAGCCTGATGGTCAGCGCCGGGCAGGTCCTGGTGGCCACCGTGGTGATGTTCGCCTACTCGTGGCAGCTCGCCGTCCTGGTCTACCTGGTGTTCCTGCCGTTGGCGCTCGCGATGCCGCGCCTGCAGCGCTGGCAGCAGCAGGCGTACCGGCAGGTGCGGGAGAAGGTGGGCGTGCTCTACGGTGCGGTCGCGGAGAGCGTGGTGGGCGCCCCGGTGATCCGCGCGTACGGCGTTGCCGAACGCACCCGCCGCCGGGTGTCCAGCTCCGTCGAGGACTACCGGACCACGCAGTACCAGGCCCAGTCCCGCAGCGTGGCGCTGTCCACCCTGTCCGAGGGTGCCTCGGGGCTGAGCAACGCCGTGGTCATCGTGGCGGGCGTGCTGCTCGGTGTCGGCGCCGGCAGCCTGCTCGGGCTCGACAGCACGGTCAGCGTCGGCGAGCTGACCGCGTTCGTCTTCCTCATCACGCTGTTCGTGCAGCCGATCCAGGTATTCACCTCGACGCTCAGCGAGGCGCAGAGCGCGGTGGCCGGGTGGCGTCGGGTGCTCGACATCCTCGACACCGTGCCCGACGTGGCGGACCCCGGCGTCGCTGGCCGTGACCTGCCGCCGGGTCCGGTGGCGGTCCGGTTCGCCGACGTCGGCTTCGCCTACCCCGGCGGCCCGGACGTGCTGACCGACGTGGACGTGACGCTGGCGCCCCGGTCGGCCGTGGCCGTGGTCGGTGAGACCGGCAGCGGCAAGACCACCTTCGCCAAGCTGCTGACCCGGCTGATGGATCCGTCCCGCGGCGAGGTCGAGCTGTCCGGGGTCGGGCTGCGCGACGTGTCCTTCGCCCACCTGCGCCGCCGTGTCGTGATGGTGCCGCAGGACGGATTCCTGTTCGACAGCACGGTGGGCCGCAACGTCGCGTTCGGCCGGCCCGACATGGGCGACGACGAACTGGCCGAGGCGTTCGACCGGCTGGGCCTGTCGGACTGGCTGGCCGGGCTTCCTCGTGGCCTGGACACCCCGGTGGGGGAGCGGGGCGAGAACCTGTCCGTCGGGGAGCGGCAGCTCGTCGCCCTGGTGCGCGCCTCCGTTGCGGACCCCGACCTTCTGGTACTCGACGAGGCCACCAGCGCGGTCGATCCCGCGACCGAGGTGCGGCTGCAGCGGGCGCTGGAGGCCGTCACGCGGGGCCGTACGACGGTGACCATCGCCCACCGGCTGTCCACGGCCGAGGCCGCCGACGAGATCCTGGTCTTCGACGCCGGGCGGATCGTGCAGCGAGGTCCGCACGCCCGCCTGGTCACCGAACCGGGCTCGGTGTACGAGCGGCTGCACGCCTCCTGGCTCGAACAGACCCGCTGACATCGGTGCGGGGCCGTCCGTCCCGCCGGTGACGTGCCGCCGCCGTGACCGGGCGGGGCACGGTCACGGCGGCGGCGCGGAGACGAGCCGACGGTCGACGGGTGCTGGTGCGGCAGCGACGCGGCCGGCGGTCAGAGGGCGGTGAGCTTGTCCAGCGCCTCGTGGTAGCGGCGCATGGTCAGACGCAGCTGTTCGGTGTCGGCGTCGGCGCCGATGGCCTCGACCGCGTCGCCGAGTTCGCGCACCGCGTCGGTGAGCAGCGACCGGCCCGCCGCCACGGCCGTGGTCGGGTCGTCCACAAAGGACACCTGGGCCTCGTGCCACCGCCGTTGGTACTCCTCGGTACGGGCGGCCGGCCACAGGGCACCGCTGCCGGCGGCGTCGTCCCGTGTACCCGGTACGCCGGAGGAGGTCGGCTCGGCCCCGGCCCGGCCGGTGTCGCGGTGTGCTGTGCTGTCCGGCCCGGCGAGCAGGGCGCCCTCCGCGGCGTCGGGACCGGCCACCGCGGTCTCGTCGTCCGGGCCACCGGCCTGGTACGTGGTGCTGGCGCCGTCGTCCGACGCGTCGGGTACCTCGGTCACCGCGCCGACCGTGGTCGGTTCGGGTCCGGTCTCCTCTGCGGGTTCGCCGCGGGGCTCGTCCGGCAGGTGTGCGGTACCGACCGCCACGTCTTCGTCGGCGTCGGATCCGGGTGCCTTGCCGGCGGGAACGGTGTCGGTGTGGTCCTCGTCGGCCGGGTGACCGGTGACCGGACCACCCTCGACGACCGGGTCGCTGCCCGCGACCGGGTCATGGTCCTTGGTGTGTTCGTCGGCCGGGCTGTCGATGGCGGCGTCGTCGACCGGCCGTGGCTCGGCGGATTCTGGCGAGGTGTGGGACGTGGTGGACACGGTGTCTCCTCAGATCAACTGGGGTTGACGGTGTGGTCGGGCGTCCGGGTGTTCCGGCGCGGGTCCCGTTCGCCCGCCGTGCTCTCCGTACGGTCGGGATCCTCGGCGCGGTGCGCGGCCGGCTGCTGCGGCGTGCGGCTCGCAGCATCGGACCGGGCCGGTGCGTCGGTCCGGGTCGGCGCGTCGGAACGGGTCGGCCCCGCATCCGGTG